>DASZON010000066.1:0-4803 GCA_035550755.1 Actinomycetota bacterium
CGCCCACGACCCCAAGGCCCTGGTCGAGCAGGGCGTGACCGCCCGCGAGCTGGAGTGCGGGGTCCTCGGCAACGACGCCCCCGAGGCCAGCGTGGTCGGCGAGGTCGTCCCCGGCCACGAGTTCTACGACTTCGAGGCCAAGTACCTGGACGAGTCCCTGAAGCTGGAGATCCCGGCCCCGGTCCCCGACCCCGTCCGCTCCCAGGTGCGGGAGCTGTCCCTGCGGGCCTTCCAGGCCCTCGACTGCGAAGGCTTCGCCCGAGTCGACTTCTTCTACGAGGAGGCGACCGGACGCGTCCTCGTCAACGAGGTCAACACCATCCCCGGCTTCACCCCCAAGAGCATGTTCCCGCTGCTGTGGGCGGCCTCCGGGCTGGCCTACCCGGACCTGGTGGCCCGGCTGGTCGACCTGGCGGTCGAGCGCCACGCCGCCCGGAGGCGCTGAGCCCCGAGGTCCTGGTCGAGCTCGACCTGGCCGGCCGAGCGGCCACCCGCCCACCACCCGAACGCGGCGGCCAGCAGGCTCACGACCCCGCCGACGACCAGCGGTGCCCGCCCGCCGACGGTGTCGGCGAGCCAGCCCAGGAAGGGCCCGCCCAGGGGCACGGTCCCGATCAGCACCACGCTCTGCAGCGACAGCACCCGGCCGTGCATCTCCGGCTTCGCCGCGACCTGCACGATCGCGGTGGTGGCGGTCAGGTAGAGGATGCTGGCCGTCCCGACCAGGAAGACCGCCGGGGCCGCGGTGGCCACGTCGGGCGCGGCCGCCAGCAGCAGCATGGTCACCCCGAGGGCGGCCGCCCCCAGGATGGTGTGGCGCAGCCGCACCATCCCACGGTGGGCCACGACCAGGGCGGCCACCACCGCCCCGAGGCTGAAGATCGAGTACAGGACCGTGAAGGTGCCCTCGCTGCGGTGCAGGGACCCGGTGACGAACAGCGGCAGGGTGACGCCGAAGTTGTAGGAGAGGGTGCCGATCGCCGCCAGCATGGCGAAGCTGATGCGCAGCACCGGCTCGGACCGCAGGTAGCGTAGGCCCTCCCGGACCTCCCCCCTGGACCGCGGCTCGGGTGGCCGCCGGTGGAGCTCGGCGGGCCGCATCAGCAGCAGGCAGACCAGCACGGCCAGGTACGAGGCGGCGTCGATGGCGAAGCACCAGCCGTAGCCGACGGTCACCACCAGCAGGCCGGCCAGCGCCGGCCCGAACAGCCGCGAGAGGTTGACGATGGCGCTGTAGAGGACCACGGCGTTGGGGATGTCCTCGGCCCTGACCATCTCGGAGACGAACGAGCGCCGCAGCGGGTTGTCGAAGGCGAGCAGGATCCCTCCGGCCGCGGCCAGCGCGTACAGCCCGGCCAGGGGCGGCTGCGGCATGAAGGCCAGGACGGCCAGGCCGACCGACTGGGTCATCTCCAGGCTCTGGGTCATGAGCAGGAGCCGCCGCTTGTCGGACCGGTCGGCGACCGCGCCCGCCCACGCCGACAGCAGCAGGATCGGGCCGAACTGGAAGCCGGCCAGGATCCCCACCTGCAACCCGCTCCCGGTGAGCTTGAGCACCAGCAGGGTGAGGGCGACGTTGGTCAGCCAGTTGCCGGTGTTGGAGATCAGCTGCCCGACGAAGAAGAGCCGGAAGTTACGGTTCCGCAGGGCGAGGAACGTCTTCCTCATGCCGGCGCGTCGGCGAGCCGTTCCAGCAGGTCGATGGCGCGGTCGAGGGCGTCCAGCTCGTCGCGGCCGACGGTCTGCTCGACCGCCCGGACCAGCCAGGCGTTGCGCGAGGCGAGGATCGAGCCGATCAGGGCGTGCCCGGCGGCGGTCACCTCGAGCAGGCACTTGCGCCGGTCGGCGGGGTCGGGTGTCGCCTCCACCAGCCCGGTCTGCCGCAGGCTGGTGAGGATCTGGGCGATCGCCTGCGGGCTGACGTGCTCGGCGGCGGCCAGGGAGGCGGCGGTCGCCGGGCCGTCGCGGCGCAGGCGGCTGAGGGCGCTCAGCTGGGAGAGGGTGAGCCCCATCGACCCCGAGCGGTCGATCTCCCGCAGGCGGGCCCTGACCCTGGCGATGGCCACGGCCAGCCGCAGGGCGGGTGGGTCGGCGGGCATGCCTCCAGGCTAGGATCCACAAGTAGCTTGTGCAAGTTCCTTGTGAATCCGCGCTGGAGCCGGCTACGGGCGGGACTCGGCGACCAGCTTGGCGATGCGGGTGACCCCCTCGATCAGGTCGTCGTCACCGAGGGCATAGGACAGGCGGGCGTAGCCGGGGGCGCCGAAGGCCTCGCCGGGCACGATCGCCACCTTGGCCTCCTCGAGGATCAGGTCGGCCAGCTCCATGCTGGTCGCCGGCCGCCGGCCGCGCAGCTCCCGGCCGAGCACCCCGGCCACCGACGGGAAGCAGTAGAACGCGCCCTGCGGCTCGACGCAGGTGAACCCGGGAATGGCCCGCAGCAGCTCGACCATCTTGCGGCGGCGGCGGTCGAAGGCGGCTCGCATCTCGCGCACGTCCTGGAGGTCGCCCGAGACCGCGGCCAGGGCGGCCGCCTGGGAGACGTTGGCCACGTTCGAGGTGGCGTGGCTCTGGAGGTTGATGGCCGCCTTGACCACGTCCGGCGGGCCGATCAGCCAGCCGACCCGCCAGCCGGTCATGGCGTAGGTCTTGGCCACCCCGTTGACGACCACGCACCGGTCGGCCAGCTCGGGGGCGACCACCGGCATGGAGGTGAACTCGGCGTCGCCGTAGACCAGGTGCTCGTAGATCTCGTCGGTCAGCACCCACAGCCCGCGGCCGGCCGCCCAGCGGCCGATGGCCTCGACCTCCTCGCGGGGGTAGACGGCCCCGGTCGGGTTGGAGGGGGAGACGAACACCAGCAGCTTGGTCCGGTCGGTGACGGCCGCCTCCAGCTGGTCGACGGTGACCCGGAACCCGGTCGACTGGTCGGTCGCCACCACCACCGGCTCGGCCCCGGTGAGCGAGATCGCCTCGGGGTAGGTGACCCAGTACGGGGAGGGCAGCAGGACCTCGTCGCCGGGGTCGAGCAGGGTCGTGAACGCCTCGTACAGGGCGTGCTTGCCGCCGTTGGTGACCAGCACCTGGCTGGGCTCGACCCGCAGGCCCGAGTCGCGGGCCGTCTTGGCGGCGATCGCCGCCCGCAGCTCGGGCAGGCCGGCCCCGGGGGTGTAGTGGTGGTACTTCGGCTGGTGGCAGGCGGCGACGGCGGCGTCGACGATCTGGGCCGGGGTGGGGAAGTCGGGCTCGCCGGCGCCGAAGCCGATCACGTCCTCACCGGCCGCCTTGAGCGCCTTGGCCTTGGCGTCGATGGCCAGGGTGGCCGACTCGGCGATGGCGGCGACACGGCGGGAGATCCTGGATGCGGCTGGCACGAGGGTTTGCCTCCGTACGGCGGTGCGGTTGTGCAGCGAGGATAGAGTGGCCGCATGACCGACCAGAAATCCACCCCGATCCTCCCCCCTGAGCTGCGGCCCGCCGACGGCCGCTTCGGCAGCGGGCCGTCCAAGGTCCGCCAGGAGGCGGTCGACGCCCTGGCCGCGGCCGCCCCGACCTTCCTCGGGACCAGCCACCGCCAGGCGCCGGTCCGCGCGGTGGTGGGCCGCATCCGGGCCGGGCTGGCCGAGCTGTTCGACCTCCCCGACGGCTACGAGGTCGCCCTCGGCAACGGCGGCTCGACCCTGTTCTGGGACCTGGCCACCTTCTCGCTGATCGAGCGGCGCAGCCAGCACCTGGTCTTCGGCGAGTTCTCGGCCAAGTTCGCCGCCGCCGCCACCGCCGCCCCGCACCTGGACGAGCCCCAGGTGATCGCGGCCCCGTTCGGCAGCCATCCGGACCCGCGGCCCGACCCGGCGGTCGACCTCTACGCCCTCACCCACAACGAGACCTCGACCGGGGTGATGATGCCGGTCCGCCGGCCGGCCGGAGCCGACGGCCTGGTCTGCGTCGACGCCACCTCCGGGGCCGGCGGCCTGCCCGTCGACCCGCGCGCCTTCGACGTCTACTACTTCGCCCCCCAGAAGTCGTTCGCCGCCGACGGCGGCCTCTGGCTGGCCTGCCTGTCCCCGG
The DNA here is from genome assembly GCA_035550755.1 of Actinomycetota bacterium. GTDB lineage: Bacteria > Actinomycetota > CALGFH01 > CALGFH01 > CALGFH01 > CALGFH01. Next base: position 4,069 of record DASZON010000066.1, read on the forward strand.
CGGCCACAGAGCGCACCCGGCGGATCGCCGCCTCCGGGCGGCCCATCCCGGCCATGCTCAGCCTGGCCGTCGCCATCGAGCAGTCACGGGCCGACCAGACTCTCAACACCCCCGCCCTGGCCACCCTGTTCCTGCTCGCCGAGCAGGTGGACTGGATCAACGGGCACGGCGGGCTGGCCTGGGCGGTCAAGCGCTGCGAGGAGTCGGCCGGGATCGTCTACGGCTGGGCCACCCAGCGGGACTACACGGCCCCGTTCGTGACCGACCCCGACATGCGCAGCCACACCGTGGCCACCGTCGACCTCGACCCGGCGGTCGACGCCGGCGCGGTCTCCGGGGCCCTGCGGGCGAACGGGATCGTGGACACCGAGTCCTACCGCAAGCTCGGCCACAACCAGCTGCGCATCGCGATGTTCCCGGCGATCGAGCCGGCGGACCTGGAGCTGCTGACCCGGGCGGTCGACTGGCTGGTGGAGCGGCTCTAGCTGCTAGAGGTGGACCACAGGGCACGTGAGGGTGCGGGTGATGCCGTCGACCGCCTGGACCCTGGCCACCACCAGCTTGCCCAGGTCGTCGACGTTGCGAGCCTCGGCGCGGACGATCACGTCGTAGGGGCCGGTGACGTCCTCGGCCTGCTGGACGCCCTTGATCTCGGCGATCTCCTTGGCGACCTGGGCGGCCTTGCCGACCTCGGTCTGGATGAGGATGTATGCCGTCACCACAAGCAACGACCTC
>DASZON010000067.1:0-4588 GCA_035550755.1 Actinomycetota bacterium
GTCGTGAACGTCCTCAACCCCAAGACGGCCCTGTTCTTCTTCGCCTTCCTGCCCCAGTTCGTCGACACCGCCCGCGGGTCGGTGCCGTTCCAGGTGCTGGTGTTCGGGGTCGCGTTCGTGCTCCTGGGGCTGCTCAGCGACGGCACCTACGCCCTGCTGGCCTCGACCGGGGCCGGCTGGCTGCGGCGCCGGCCGGGTGCGGCCAGGGCGACGCGGCTGGTCTCGGGCGGGGTGCTGATCAGCCTCGGGGTGACGACGGCCCTGGCCGGGTCGCGGTCGTCCTCCTCGTAGACGCCCCCGGGGCGTCGACGTACAGCCAGTGGAGCAGCAGCTGCTGGGCGACCCCGGCCGCCGGGCCCCAGTGGGCGGTGACCGTCCGGACCTCGGCCTCCGACGGCATCCGGCCGTCCAGGTAGGCGGCCCCGACCGCCTTGCGCACCCCGAGGTCGCCGGCGACCACCCGGGGTCGTCCGAGGGTCCGGGCCAGCAGCCACTCGGCCGTCCACCGCCCGATCCCGGGGAACCGGACGAGGCGGTCGACGACCTCCTCGTCGTCCAGGCCGGCCAGGGTCGGCAGGTCGACCCGGCCGTCGGCGACCGCGGCCGCGAAGGCGGTGATCGCCACCGCCTTGGCGGTGGAGAACTGCAGGGCACGCAGGTCCGCGATCTCGGCCCCGGCCAGGCGGCGGGCGTCCAGGCTCCAGACCGCGGCTGCCGGTGGGTCGCCGGGGGCGGGGTCCGGAGCCGTCAGCTCGTGGCGGTGGCCGAAGCGCCGGGCCAGCCGGCCCCGCAGGGTGGCCGCGAACCGCAGGGTGATCTGCTGGGCGCTGATCGCCCGCACCACGGCGGTGAGGAGATCTGGCTGGAGCACGGGGCCGACCCCCGGGAACCGGGCGGCGATCCGGGCGACCACCGGGTCGGCCGCGGCCAGGCCGGCCAGCGCCTCCGGGGCGGTCGGGAACGCCCCGGCCAGGGTGCGCCCGGCGGCGGCGGGATCGGCGCCGTCCCCGGCGGAGACGAGCAGCACCGGGTCGGCGGCCGTCCCCGTGGGGCGGGCGGCCACGCCCACCATCCGGCCGCCGACGGCCACCGCGCGCAGCCACAGCCGCCCGTCCCAGCGGTCGAGGAGGTCGTCGCCGGCGCGGCCGAGGACGTCGAGGCTCCCGGCGAGGTCCACCGGCCCGGGGACCGGGACGGCGACCGCCGGGGCGGCCGTCGTCGGGGCCGGCCCTCGGGGCGGTGGCGCGGCGGCCACCCTAGTTGACGCTGAACGGGGTCGCGGTGGGGGCGGGGCCGGCCACCCGGAAGTGCTCGAGGAGGACGAGCTCGCGGCGGAGCAGGGTCGCCTCGGCGGCCAGGCGCTCGGCGGCCGAGGAGATGGTCAGCAGCTGCTGCTTGTCGGCCAGGTCGACCTGGAGGCCGGCCGCGACCAGGTAGGAGGCGGCGACCGGGTCCTCGGGGATATCGATGGCCTCGACCTGGCCGCCGGTCATCTCGAGCAGGGTGGTGACGTAGCGGGTGAACAGCCGTCCCGCCTTGATGCTGCGCTGCTCGGCCGCCTCGCCGGTCGTCTCCGGCAGCTCGCTGATCTCGGCGACGATGTACGGGGCGGCCTGGACGACCCCGTCGATCTGGAAGCGGCTGCGCCCGCGGGCGACCACGTCCAGGCGGCCGTCGGCGTGCCGGCGGACCTCGGCCACCTCGGCCAGGCACCCGACCGGATGGTAGGTGGCGTCGGGCCCGACCTCCCGGCCCTTCACGATCGCGACCACCCCGAACCGCCGCTCGCCGTCCAGGATCCGCTTGAACATCTGCCGGTAGCGGTCCTCGAACACGTGCAGCGGGATCGGCAGACCGGGATACAGCACGGTCTGCAGCGGGAACAGGGGCAGCTCCACAGGCAGCTCTCGTCGGTCGGCTCGGACCCCTCTATGGTAGGCCCGGCAGGTGGTGGGGGGCTGCGGTAGGGTGGTTGCCGTTCCCGCCCGTTCATCCTCGTGCTCTTGGAGTGCTGACGGTGCTGCCCGTGCTCGACCTGCGAGGCTCGGACCGCGACCCGGCCGGGCTGCTGCCGCGCGCGCCCGCCGACGCGGTCGAGGCGGCCCGGGCCGGGGTGCGGCGGCTGGTCGAAGACGTGGCCGTCCGTGGCGACGCCGCCGTGGCCGAGGCGGCCCGGCGTTTCGACGGGATCGACACCGCCCCGGCCGAGTGGCGGGTCACCGCCGACGAGCTGGCCGCCGCCGAGGCCGGCCTCGGCCCCGGCCTGCGGGCGGCCCTGCTCGACGCCATCGGGCGGGCCCGCGCCTTCCACCAGGCCCAGCGGCCCGCCGACGTGGTCTGGTCGGACCGGCCCGGGGTCCGGCTGGTGCAGCGGTTCCTGCCCCTGGGCCGGGCCGGGGTGTACGTCCCCGGAGGGCGTGGCGCCTACCCCTCCAGCGTGGTCATGAACGTCGTCCCCGCCCAGGCGGCCGGGGTCGGCCAGGTCGCCCTGGCCACCCCGCCCGGGCCCGGTGGCCGCGGCCACCCGGCGGTCCTGGGGGCGGCGTCCCTGCTCGGGGTGGACGAGGTCTGGCTGCTTGGCGGCGCCCAGGCGGTGGCCGCCATGGCCTGTGGCACCGAGACCGTCCCGGCGGTCGACTCGGTGACCGGCCCCGGCAACCTGTACGTCGCCCTGGCCAAGCGGGAGGTGGCCGGCCGTGTCCGCATCGACGGGTTCGCCGGCCCGACCGAGGTCGCGGTCCTGGCCGACGCCACCGCCGACCCCCTGCTGGTCGCCGTCGACCTGGTCGCCCAGGCCGAGCACGACCCCCTGGCCGCCTGCCTGCTGGTCACCGACGACGCCGATCTCTGGAAGGCGGTCGAGCCCCGGCTGGCCGAGGAGGCCGCCGCCGCCGCCCACCGCGACCGGGTCGAGGCCGCCTTAGCCGGCCAGTCGGCGGTGGTCCTGTGCGACGACCGGGAGGCCATGCTCGCCGTCGCCGAGGCGTTCGCCCCCGAGCACCTGGAGCTGCTGGTCGCCGACCCGGACGAGCTCGCCGGCCGGGTCCGCAACGCCGGGGCGGTGTTCGTCGGCCCCTGGACCCCGGTCGCCCTCGGCGACTACGCCGCCGGGACCAACCACGTGCTCCCGACCGCGGGCACGGCCCGGTTCGCCTCGGGGCTGTCCACCCTCGACTTCCTGCGCACCATGCAGGTGGCCACCTTCGACCGCGACGCGCTGGCCGCGGCCGCCCCGACCGTGGCCGCCCTGAGCGCCGCCGAGGACCTCCCAGCCCACGGCCGGGCCGTGGCCGCCCGGCTCCCAGGCTCCACCGGGACAAGCCCGGCCCCGGCGGGGGAGGGAGCATGAGCCCCCCGGTGCCCGGGACGGCCGGGCGGGTGCGGGTCCGCGACGACCTGGCCGGGATGACGCCGTACGGGGCGCCCCAACTGGACGTGCCGGTGCGGCTCAACACCAACGAGACCCCCTACGCCGTGCCCCCCGAGGTCCTCGACGACCTGGCCGAGACGGTCAGGGGCATGGCGCTGCACCGCTACCCGGACCGGGAGGCGACCAAGCTGCGCGAGGCCCTGGCCCTGCACGCCGGCCACGGGGTCGAGGGCACCTGGGCGGCCAACGGCTCCAACGAGGTCCTCCAGCAGCTGCTGCTCGCCTTCGCCGGCCCGGGCCGCACGGCCCTGGTCGTCGAGCCCACCTACGCCATGCACTCGTTGCTGGCCCGGGCCACCGGCACCGGCCTGGTGACCAGGGTCCAGCCCCGCGACCAGCTGCTCGACCCGGCGGCCGCCGCCGACCTGGTCGCCGAGGCCGCCGCCGACCTGACCTTCTGGTGCTCGCCCAACAACCCGACCGGCGAGGCGACCGGCCCCGACGTGCTCGCCGCCGTCTGCGCCGCCGCCCCCGGCGTGGTCGTGGTCGACGAGGCCTACGGCGAGTTCGGCACCTCGCACGCCGCCGCCCTGCTGTCACGCCACCCCAACCTGGTCGTCACCCGCACCTTCTCCAAGGCGTTCCGCATGGCCGGGCTGCGGCTCGGCTACCTGCTGGCCGACCCGGGCGTGGTCGACGGGATCCGGCTGGTCCGGCTGCCCTACCACCTGTCCGCCCTCACCCAGGCGGTCGGGCTGCGCGCCCTTCACCACAAGGGCGTGCTGATGGCGCACGTGGTCGCCACCGAACGCGAGCGCGAGCGGGTGGTGGCCGAGCTGGACCGCCTGCCCGGGGTCCGGGTGCTGCCCAGCGACGCCAACTTCCTCTGCTTCGAGACCCCGGTCGAGCCGCGCCGGCTGTGGCGCGGGCTGCTCGACCGCGGGGTGCTGGTCCGCGACGTCTCCGGCTACCCGACCCTGGAGCGCCACCTGCGGGTCACCATCGGCACCCCGGACGAGGACGACGCCTTCCTGACCGCCCTCACCCAGGAGCTGCGCGCATGAGTGCCCCCGTCCCAGGAGCGGCGCCCCGGACCGGCCGGGTCGAGCGGCGCACCGCCGAGGTCGCCGTCACCGTCCGGCTCGACCTGGACGGCACCGGCCGCGGCGGCTCCGACACCGGGGTGCCGTTCCTCGACCACATGCTCGCCCAGCTGGG
>DASZON010000068.1:0-6383 GCA_035550755.1 Actinomycetota bacterium
GGCCGCCAGGCGGAACTCGACCCCGGGCCCGAGCTCGGGGACCAGGTAGTGGTAGTTGGTGTCGAACCACTTGGTCATCTCCATGGCGGTGACGTCGTCGCGCCCCCTGGCCATGGCGAAGTAGGTGTCCAGGTCGACGGCTGCACCGGCCCGCCGGTGGCGCTCGGGGCCGGCGCCGACCAGGACGCAGGTGTCGAGCACCTGGTCGTAGAGCGAGAAGTGGTTCGAGGGGACCTGGCCGAGGCCGGCGTCGCGCAGGAACGTCCAGGTCTGGCGGCGCAGCTCCCTGGCCGTCGCCTCCAGCTCCCCGGCCGGGACCCGCCCGGCCCAGTAGCCCTCGGTCGCGGTCTTCAGCTCCCGGCGGTCACCGATCCGCGGGAACCCGGAAATGGTCGAACGCATGTCATAGCCCTCCCACGAGGCCTGGACGGGCCGCGCTCCCGCGCGGGCGCTGGCAGGTCTTCGGGCTCGTGGGCGGCCGGCGCGGCGTGCCGCGCCGGGTTCCTACCGGCCGTCGCTTCCCGAACTGTCTGGCTCAGTGCTGGACCGAGTCGCTGGCGGCGCCTCGGTGACGGCGTTCGTTCCCACTTACCGCTGCGGGGCAGCTCCGGTTTCGCACCGGATTCCCTCTTTGGCGACGCCCGGCCGATGTTTCCCGTGAAACAACCGCCGGGCGAACCAACGCGCGGCCAGGATCGTCCGGCCCGGCGGCGACTGTCAACCTCGAGCGGAGCTAGAACAACGTCGGGGTGTTGGGCTCCATGCCCCGGAGGGCGTCGTAGTCGAGGGCGACGCAGTTGATGCCGCGGGCGGCGGCCAGGGTCCTGGCCTGCTGGGTGAAGGCCTGGGCGGCCAGGACCCCGCGGACCGCCCCCAGGGCGGGGCGCAGCCGCTCCAGGTAGCGGCCGAGCTGCTCCAGCCCGTCGATCTCGCCCCGGCGCTTGATCTCGACCGCGACGTAGCCGCCCTGGTCGTCGCGGCAGAGCAGGTCGACCGGCCCGATGTCGGTCGGGTACTCGCGCCGGACCAGCGACCAGCCGTCACCCAGGACCGTGCACCGGTCGGCCAGCAGCTCCTGGAGGTGGCGCTCGACCCCGTCCTTGACCAGCCCGGGGTCGACCCCCAGGTCGTGCGAGGAGTCGTGGAGGATCTCGGTGATCTGGATGGCCATGGACTCGCCGCTGCGGTTGCTGACCGTCCAGCGCCCGGGCTCCTGGACCAGCGAGCACGGCGGCGACATCCAGTTGAGCGGCTTGTAGGCGCCGCCGTCGGAATGGACCAGCACCGACCCGTCCGCCTTGACCAGCAGCAGCCGGGTCGCCAGGGGCAGATGGGCGCTGAGGCGGCCGGTGTAGTCGACGCGGCAGCGGGCGATCACCAGGCGCATGGCGGCATCCTACCGTGGCGGTATGACCGCTCGGCCGGCCCCCGCCTCAGGCGACAGGGTTCCAGAGGGCCTGGCCGGTCTGCGGGTCGAACAGCGACAGCTGGGTCACGTCCACGGCCAGCTCGACCCGGTCGTCGCGGCGGACCGGGTGGTTGCGGGGAAAGCGGGCGATCAGGTGGGCCTGGCCGCCAGGCTGCTGCTCGACCTCGGGCGTGTCGGCCACCGTGACCGCGGTGGTGGCCAGCGGGCAGCTGACGCGCAGCTCGTAGCCGAGGCGCTCGATCCGGGCCGCGGTCGAGAACAGCACCGGCAGCCCGGGCTCGGAGCCGGCGTCGGTCACGTGGTCGGGCCGGATGCCGACCGTGACCGGGCCGCTGCGGCCCCGCAGCAGCCCCGAGGGGGTGCCGGGGAAGGGCAGGCGCTGGCCGCCGAGGACCACGAAGGTGCGGCCGGCGTCCTCCTCGATGAACCCCGAGACCAGGTTCATGGCCGGCTCGCCCATGAAGCTGGCCACGAAGGTGTTGGCCGGACGCTGGTAGAGCGTGCGCGGCTCGTCGATCTGCTCGATGCAGCCGGCCCGCATCACCGCCACCCGGTCGCCGATGGCCATGGCCTGGGCCTGGTCGTGGGTGACGTAGATGGCGGTCACACCGAGGCCGTGCTGGAGCTGGGCCAGCTCGGTGCGCAGCCGGATCCGCTCGCCGGCGTCCATGTGGGTGAGCGGCTCGTCCAGCAGGAACACGTCCGGCACCCGGACGGTGGCCCGGCCCACGGCCACCCGCTGGCGCTGCCCGGCCGAGAGGGTCTTGGGCTTGCGGTCCAGGAACCGGCCCAGCCGCAGCACCCGCGACTCGGCCTCGACCCGCTGGCTGATCTCGTCGTCGGGGAGCTTGCGCAGGGCCAGCCCGAAGCGCAGGTTCTGGGCCGCCGTCAGGTGCGGGTACAGGGCGGCGGCCTCGAACACCATGGCCAGGTTGCGCTCGCCGGGGGTGAGGTGGTTGACGACACGGCCACCGATGCTGACCGTGCCCCCGCCGAGCGGGTCCAGGCCGGCGATCAGGCGCAGGACCGTGCTCTTGCCGCAGCCGCTGGGGCCGACGATCACCAGCAGCTCGCCGTTGCGGACGTGCAGGGTCAGATGCGAGACGGCCGTGCTGCCGTCGGGGAAGACCCGGGAGACATCATCGAGCAGGACGTCGGCCATACCGCTGCAACCACCACCAGACCTGTGCCAGAACAGCGGCCACCTATCCGGCGCCGCATGCGGCGCCAAGCGCCCGTGCCGCCCGGGACAGTTGCTCGCCGCCCACGGCGACCACCCAATCAGCTCACACCCGGATGTGTGGCCGGTGTTCTGGGCCCATGGTAGAGCACGGGGCTACCAGCCGAGCGGGCCCGCCGGGAGGTGGGCGGCGGCGACCGGGTCGCCGCTCTCGGCCTCGGGGGCCAGCAGGTCGTCCCAGGTCTCGCGGCGCCGGGCGACCCTGGCCACGCCGCCGGCGACCACGATCTCGGGCGGGCGCGGCTGGCCGTTGTAGTTGCTGGCCATGGTCATGCCGTAGGCCCCGGTGTCGAGGAAGGCGAGCAGGTCGCCAGGGCCCAGGTCGGGCAGGTCGGCATCGGTGGCGAGGACGTCGGTGGACTCGCAGATGGGGCCGACGACCTCGGTTGGGCCGGCCAGCGGGGCCGCCCGCAGGGGCCGCACCCGGTGCACCGCCTGGTACAGGGCCGGCCGCAGCAGGTGGTGCATGCCGGTGTCGACCACCAGCATGCGCCCGGCGCTGCGGTGCTTGCGGTTCAGGACCTGGGCGACCAGGGCGCCCGCCCTGGCCACCAGGGCCCGGCCCGGCTCCACGGCCAGCCGCACCTGCCTGCCGGCGACCACCGGGGCCAGGGCGGCCGCGAACAGCTCGGGGCCGGGGACCGACCCGCCGGCGTAGTGGACCGGCAGCCCGCCGCCCACGTCCAGCCAGTCCAGCTCCAGCCCGGCCGCCCGCCCCGCCTCGAGCACGCCCAGGCCGACCCTGGCCCCTTCGGCCACCCCCTCGGGGTCGGGCAGCTGGGAGCCGACGTGGACGTGGACCCCGACCGGCCGGCACCAGGGCAGCTCGCCCCGGGCGGCCCTGCCCAGCAGCTCGGTCGCGAGCGCCACCGGGACGCCGAACTTGGCCTCGTCGTGGCCGGTCTGGATGTTGACGTGGGTGTCGACCTCGACGTCGGGGTTGACCCGGACGGCGAAGCTGGCCGGCCGCTCCAGCCGGGCCGCCGCCGCCGCCAGGGCGTCGAGCTCGTCGGCCGACTCCACGTGCACGGTGACACCCTCGCCGACCGCCAGGGCCAGCTCGTCGGCGGTCTTGCCGACGCCGGCGAACACCGTGGCGGCGGGGTCGCCCCCGGCGCGCAGGACCCGGACCAGCTCCCCGCCGCTGACCACGTCGAAGCCGGCCCCGAGGCCGGCCAGGGTGGCCAGCACGGCCAGGTTGGCGTTGGCCTTGACCGCGTACAGGACCCGCCCGCCGATGGGCTCGAAGGCCGCCGCGGCCCGCCGGTAGGCGGCGGCCACGGCGTCGAGGTCATAGACGAAGGCCGGGGTGCCGGTGGCCGCCACCACCTCTTCCAGGGGCAGGCCACCGACGCACAGGCGCCCGTCGCGGTAGGCGAAGGGGTCGGGGGGCCAGGGGACGCGGCGGGAGCCGGCGCCGTTGGGAGCGGGCGCGGCGCGGTCGGGGGCCGGGTGCCGGGCGGCGGGAGATGACGTGGTCATGGCGGCAGGCCTCAGTGATCGGGCAGGAGGGACGAGGGACGACACGACGATCCGGCGCCGCCAGCCGAGGCGGCCACCTGGCGCATCCGTCCGGGTCGAGCCTTGCATATCCATGCGTCACCTGCAAGAACGACACCGCAGCGGGGATGGGCGAATCCGCGAGGTGTTGCATATTCTCAGCACCATCTGCATAACTATGCTCATGCCTACCACTCGCATCGTCGGCGTGCTCGGCGCCTCGGGCTACGCCGGGGCCGAGCTGCTGCGCCTGCTGGCCCGCCATCCCGACCTCGACGTGGCCTGGGCGGCCGGGGACGCCTCGGCCGGCCAGCCGCTCGTCGCCCGCTACCCCGGGCTGCGGTCCGCCTACGGCGACCTCGCCTTCTGCTCGGTCGATGAGGGCCTGTCCAAGGGCGCGGACCTGCTCTTCTGCGCCCTGCCCCACGGCCGGGCGGCCGAGATCGCCCCCCGGGCGGTGACCGCCGCCGGCGTGGTGGTCGACCTCTCGGCCGACTTCCGGCTGCGCGACCCGAGTGCCTACCCCGCCTGGTACGGGGCGGAGCACCCCTGCCCCGAGGAGCTCGGGGCCTGGCCCTACGGCCTGCCCGAGCTGCACCGCGACCAGCTGCGGGGCGCCAGGAGGGTGGCCGTGCCCGGCTGCTACCCGACCGCGGCCCTGCTCGCCCTGGCCCCGCTGGTCGCGGCCGGGCTGGTCGCCACCGACGGGATCGTGGTCGACGCCAAGTCGGGGCTGTCGGGGGCTGGCCGGTCGCTCACCGACGCCAACCTGTTCGTCCAGGCCAACGAGAACGTCGCCCCCTACAAGGTGGGCACCCACCGCCACACCCCGGAGATCGAGCAGGAGCTGGCCCTGGCCGCCGGCGCCCCGGTGACCGTCACCTTCACCCCGCACCTGGTGCCGGCCTCCCGGGGGATCCTGGCCACCTGCTACGCCACCCTGGCCCCGTCGGCGGGCGACGAGGAGCTGGCCGCCTGCTACGCGGCCGCCTACGGGGGCGAGCCGTTCGTCGACCTGCTCCCGCCGGGCGCGGGCTGGCCGGCCACCCGGGCGGTCGCCACCACCAACCGGGCCCAGGTGGCGGCGGCGGCCGACCGGCGGGCCGGGCGGGTGGTGGCCGCGGCGGCCATCGACAACCTGGTCAAGGGAGCGGCGGGGCAGGCGGTGCAGTGCGCCAACCTTGCCCTGGGGCTGCCGGAGACGGCCGGGCTCGACCTGGTGCCCCCGGGGCCATGAGCGGCGGCATGGCGGGCACCGCCCCCGGGCGGCGGGCCGGGGCCGGAGGGGTCGACCGGCGGCTCGGGGTGACGGCGGCGGCCGGGTTCGGGGCGGCCGGGGTGGCGTGCGGGCTCAAGCCGTCGGGCGGGCCGGACCTGGCGCTGGTGGTCGGCGACCCGGGGACGCTGGCGGCGGGGGTGTTCACCACCAACCAGGTGGTGGCGGCGCCGGTGGTGTGGTCCCGGGAACGGCTCGCCGCGTCGGCGGATGCGCGGGTGGTGGTGCTCAACTCGGGCAACGCCAACGCCTGCACCGGGCCGGCGGGGGAGGCGGCGGTGCGAGCCACGGTCGAGCGGGCGGCGGCCGAGCTCGGGTGCCGGGCCGAGCAGGTGCTGGTCTGCTCGACCGGGGTCATCGGGGTGCCGCTGGAGACCGGGCGGGTCGCCGACGGGGTGGCCAAGGCGGCCGCCGCCCTCGACCGGTCGGGAGGGCTGGCGGCGGCCGAGGCCATCCTGACCACGGACACCGTCGTCAAGCAGGCGGGGGTCCGGGTCGCCGGGGGCGCCACGGTCGGCGGGATGGCCAAGGGGGCGGCCATGCTGGCGCCAGATCTACAACCGGCGACCCACGCCACCATGCTGGCCGTGCTGACGACCGACGCCGTCGCCGACCCCGACGTGCTGGGTGACGTGCTCGCCCAGGCCACATCGGCCACCTTCAACCGGATCACCGTCGACGGGGCGCAGTCGACCAACGACACCGTGCTGCTGCTGGCGTCCGGCGCCTCGGGAGCGCGGCCCGACCCCGCCGGTCTCGCGGCGGCGGTGCGGGCCGTCTGCGGCGACCTGGCCGGCCAGATGCTGGCCGACGCCGAGGGGGGGACCAAGGTCGTCAGCGTGCAGGTCGGTGGGGCCGGGCCGGTCGAGGAGGCGCTGGCCGTCGCCCGCCGGGTGGCGGACAGCCCGCTGGTCAAGACGGCCGTGTACGGGGGCGAC
>DASZON010000069.1:0-7484 GCA_035550755.1 Actinomycetota bacterium
GGTCGGGGTGCACGTGCTCGACAGCCAGCCCGAGGAGGCCCGCAAGGCGCTGGCCGCGGTCGAGGCGACCAGCCGCCAGGCCCTGGTCGAGATGCGGCGGCTGCTGGGCGTGCTCCGCGCCGAGGCCGAGCCCCGGGGCAGTCTGTCCCCGGCCCCCGGCCTGGCCGGCCTGGAGGCCCTGGCCGCCGAGGTGGCCCGGGCCGGGGTGCGGGTCGAGGTCCGGATCGAGGGGACCCCGGCCGAGCTGCCGCCCGGGGTCGACCTGGCCGCCTACCGGATCGTCCAGGAGGCGCTGACCAACGTGGTCCGCCACGCCGGGCCGGCCACCGCCCAGGTCACGGTCGGCCACGCCCCCGACCGGGTCGCGGTCGAGGTGGTCGACGACGGTCGCGGCGGCGACCCCAGCCGCGACCACGGCGGCCACGGCATCGCCGGGATGCGTGAGCGGGCGGCGCTCTACGGCGGCAGCCTCGAGGCCGGCCCGAGGCCCGGCGGCGGCTTCCGGGTCGCGGCCAGCCTGCCCCTGGACGAGGGGTCCATGACCGGGGCGGCCCGGTGACGGGCGAGGCGGCCCCCGGGACCGTCCGCGTCCTGGTGGCCGACGACCAGACCCTGGTGCGGGCCGGGTTCCGGGTGCTGGTCGACTCGGCCCCCGACCTGGAGGTCGTGGGCGAGGCCGGCGACGGGCTGGAGGCGGTCGACCTGGCCCGCTCGGCCCGCCCCGACGTGGTCCTGATGGACATCCGCATGCCGGCCCTGGACGGGCTGGAGGCGACCCGGCGGATCGTCGCCGACGAGCTCCTGGCCGGGGTCCGGGTGCTGGTGCTGACCACCTTCGACCTGGACGAGTACGTGTACGAGGCGCTGCGGGCCGGGGCCAGCGGGTTCCTGCTCAAGGACACGCCCCCGGCCGACCTGCTGGCCGCCATCCGGGTTGTGGCGGCCGGCGACGCCCTGCTCGCCCCGGCAGTGACCAGGCGGCTGATCGCCGAGTTCGCCCGCCGGCCGGAGCCGAGCCCGGTCACCCCGGCCGCCCTGGCCGGCCTCACCGACCGCGAGCGCGAGGTCCTGGTCCTGGTGGCCAGGGGCCTGACCAACGCCGAGATCGCCGGCCGGCTGGTGGTGAGCGCGGCCACGGCCAAGACCCACGTGAGCCGGGTCCTGGCCAAGCTCCAGGCCCGCGACCGGGCCCAGCTGGTGATGCTGGCCTACGAGACCGGCCTGGTCACCCCCGGGTCAGCCTGAGGGACGACGCCCAGGTTCGGCCGCCAGGCCGACGACCGCCGCCGCCTCGCCCCCTAGGGTCGAGGCAACCGCACCTCACCAAGGAGATCGCGTCCATGGCGGCCATCACCGTGCAGGGACTCACCAAGCGCTTCGGCGACGTGCTCGCCGTCGACAAGCTCAGCTTCCAGGTCGACGAGGGCACCGTGGCCGGCTTCCTCGGCCCCAACGGGGCCGGCAAGACGACCACCCTCCGCATCCTCCTCGGCCTGGTCGCCCCGACCTCGGGCACGGCCACCGTCGGCGGCCGGCGCTACCGCGACCTGCCCGACCCGGCCCGCCGGGTCGGGGCGGTGCTGGAGGCCGGCGGGTTCCACCCGGGCCGGTCGGCCCGCGACCACCTGCGGGTCCAGGCCACCGCGGCCGGGCTGGCCCGGGCGCGGGTCGACCAGGTCCTGGAGCAGACCGGGCTGGCCGCGGCGGCCCGGCGCCGGGTCGGCGGATTCTCGCTCGGGATGCGCCAGCGTCTCGGACTGGCCGCCGCCCTGCTCGGCGACCCCGAGGTGCTGATCCTCGACGAGCCGGCCAACGGCCTCGACCCCGAGGGGGTGCACTGGCTGCGCGGCCTGGTCCGTGGGCTGGCCGCCGAGGGCCGGACCGTGCTTGTCTCCAGCCACCTGCTGGCCGAGGTCGCCCAGACGGCCGACCAGGTGGTGATCATCGACAAGGGCCGCCTGGTCGCCCAGGCGGCCATGGCGGAGCTGACCGCCGGGGCCGACCGGACGGTGCGGGTCCGCACCCCCCAGCCCGAGGCCCTCCGCGACCTGCTGCTCGCCAGGGGCGCCACGGTGGGCATCGACGGCCCCGGCCAGCTGGTCGTCGGGGGCGTCACCACCGAGCAGGTCGGCCAGGTGGCCGCGGCCGGCGGGGTCGTGCTCCACGAGATGCGCTTCGAGCGCTCCAACCTCGAGGACGTCTTCCTCGAGCTCACCGGCAGGAAAGGAGACCCGTCATGACCCGGCTCGTCCACGCCGAGCTGCTGAAGCTCTGGACCACCCGCACCACCCGTGTCGTGCTCGCCCTGGCCGCGGCCGGGACGGCCGCCCTCACCGTGGCCGTGCTGTCCCTGGCCGGCCGGCCCGGGCAGCCGTCCCTGGGCGACGACGCCCTGCGCCAGCTCGTCGGCGCACCCAGCGGTCCCCTGATCCTGGCCGCCCTGGTCCTCGGGATCCTCGGCATGGCCGGGGAGTTCCGCCACGGCACCGCCACCCCGACCTTCCTCGTCACCCCGGCGCGGGGCCGGGTAGTGGCGGCCAAGCTGGCCGCCACCGCCGTCGCCGGCCTGGCCGTCGCCCTGGTGGCCACCGTCGTGGTCCTGGCCGTGGCCGTGCCCTGGCTCCCCGCCAAGGGCGTCCAGGCGCCACTGGCCGACCCCGGCCTGGCCGTCCGGGTGGGCGGGCTGGCGGCCGCGGTGGCCCTGTCCGGGGCCCTCGGCACCGGCATCGGGGCCCTGTTCCGCAACCAGTTCGCGGCCGTGGTGGCCGGGCTGCTGGTGTGGCAGGGCGGGGTCGAGGACCTGGTCGTCGGGATCCTGGGGCGGCCCGCCCTCGGCCGCTGGCTGCCCCATGGGGCGAGCGCCGCCCTGACCGCGCCGGGCGACGCCACCCTGGCCATGTGGGCCGGGGCGCTGGTGCTGGCCGCCTACGGCCTGGTCCTGGCCGTGGTCGGCGGGCGGCTGGTGGTGTCCCGCGACCTCACCTGAGCAGCGGCGCGGTCGCCGTGGTCGTGGTGGCCGCGCCGGAGGTGGTCGTGCTCGGCTCCAGGCTGGTCGTGGTGCTCGGCTCGAGCGTGGTCGTGGTCGTGGGCGGCTCGGTGGTGGTGGTCGGCGCGACCGTGGTCGTGGTCGGCTCCACCGTGCTCACCGGGGCGGGCGGCGGCGTCGGCTCCGGCTGGGTGGTCGGCGCGACCGCCGGGGCGGACGTCGGGGTGGCCGAGGGCGGCGGGCTGGTGGCGCCGGTGGTCCCGGGGGCATCGGTCGTCGGGGCGGCGGCGGCCAGGGCGACCGGCGCGCTCCCCGGCTCCTCGGGGCCGGTGCCGGCGGTGGTCGAGGAGCCGGGGCCGGACGGCGCCGCCGAGGGCGGCCGGCCGGTGGCGGCGGTCACGTCGCTGCTCGGGGTCGCCAGCGGCGCCGCCGTCGGGGCCGGGGGCACGGTGGGGACCAGGGCGGCCGAGGCGACCATCGCGGCCAGGACGGCGAAGGTGAGCCCGAACGCGACCAGCATCAGACGTATGGGCAGGCGGTGCTCGGCCAGATGGCGGGGGCTTCGTGTCGGCATGCGGCACTGCGGCTTCGTCGATGTCTGCTTGGGCTCCTGATCCTACGGATTGTCCGATCCAATAGAAAATCGCTGCGTCATCATGGGAGACACGCAGGCAGGCGGAGGAGGCGGGATGGCAGAGGACGGCGGGCTGGTCGGGCTGCGGGCGGACCGGATGGTGGACGTCGAGGCCGGGGTGGCGCGCGAGGGCGCCGTGGTGCTGGTCCGGGGCGAGCGGATCGAGGCCGTCCTCGACCCCGGCGCCCCCCTGCCCGAGGGGACCACCGTGCTCGACCTGCCCGGCCACACCCTGCTGCCCGGGCTGATCGACTGCCACACCCACCTGGTGGGCGAGCTCCAGGGCTCGGGGATCCCGGCGATCGACCGCAGCGCCGCCCAGGAGGCGCTCAGCGGCGTCGCCAACGCCCGGGCGACCGTCCTGGCCGGGTTCACGACCGTGCGCGACGTCGGCACGTTCCGGGCGTTCGTCGACGTGGCCCTGCGCGACGCCATCCGCGACGGCACCGTGCTCGGGCCGAGGATGGCCGTGGCCGGCGCGTACGTGACCGTCCCGGGGGGCGGCGGCGCGGTCACCGGCCTCGCCCCCGACATCGAGCTGCCGATGGACCTGCGCTTCGGCGAGGCCGCCTCCCCGGCCGAGGTGCGGCGGCGGGTCCGGGCGATCCTGTACGGCGGGGCCGACTTCATCAAGGTGATCGCCACCGGGGCCGTGCTCGCCCTCGGGACCCGGCCCGGGGCCCCCGAGCTGTCCCCCGAGGAGCTAGCGGCCGCGGTCTCCGAGGCGGCCCTTCACGGCACCCACGTGGCCGCCCACGCCCACGGCCGCGAGGGCATCGTCAACGCCGCCCTGGCCGGCGTCCGCTCGGTCGAGCACGGCTCGCTGCTGGACGCCGAGGCGGCCGACCTGCTCGCCGAGCGCGGCACCTACCTGGTCGCCGACATCTGGAACGGGGACTACATCGCGCAGGAGGGGGCCAGGCAGGGGTGGCCGGCCGAGACCCTGGCCAAGAACGAGGCCACCACCCAGGCCCAGCGCGACGGGTTCGAGCTGGCCGTCAAGGCCGGGGTGAGGATCGCCTACGGCACCGACAGCGGCGTCTACCCCCACGGCTGGAACGCCCGCCAGTTCCCCTACATGGTCCGCCACGGGATGACCCCGATGGCCGCCCTGCGCTCGGCCACGGTGGTCGCGGCCGAGCTGCTCGGGTGGGGGGACCGGGTCGGCGCCCTGGCCCCGGGCCGCTACGCCGACGCCGTCGCCGTGCCCGGCGACCCCCTGGCCGACCTCGGGCTCCTCGCCGACGTCCCGTTCGTGCTGCTGGGCGGCCGGGTCCTCAAGTGGGAGGGACCAGATGCCCCGCTGTCGGGTCCCACGCCATACTTGCCGGCGTGACCTCTGCGACCACCACCAGCTTCGTCGGCCGTGCCGAGGAGCTCGACCGCCTGCTCCGGCTGCTGGAGCGGGCCGAGCGCGGCCGCCCGGCGGTCGGGCTGATCGCCGGCGACGCCGGCGTCGGCAAGACCCGCCTGCTCGACGAGCTGGCCGCCCGGGCCGAGGCCGCCGGGGTCCGGGTGCTGGTCGGCGGCTGCATGGAGGCCGGCGACGTCGGCCTCCCGTACGTGCCCTTCATCGACGCCTTCCGCGACCTCGGCACCCGCCCCGGCGAGACCGGGGTGGCCGCCCCCCTGGCCGCGGCCGTGCCCAGCCTCGGCCGGCTGCTGCCCGAGCCCGCCACCGACGCCGGGCCGGCCCCGCCGCCCGGGGACGGGTTCGAGCGGGTCCAGCTGTTCGACGGGGTGCTGTCCCTGCTGGCCCGCCTGTCCGAGCTGACCCCGCTGCTGCTGGTCATCGAGGACCTCCACTGGGCCGACCGGTCCACCCGCGACCTGCTGGCCTTCCTCATCCGGACCCTGCGCGGCGGCCGGGTCGCCCTGGTCGCCAGCTACCGCTCGGACGAGCTCAACCGCCGCCACCCGCTGCGGCCGCTGCTGGCCGAGCTGGTCCGCGTCCCCGACCTGGAGCGCATCGACCTCGCCCCCTTCGGCCGGGCCGAGCTGGCCGAGCACCTCCAGGCCGTGGCCGGCCAGCCGGTCTCCCCGGCGGTGGTCGACCGTATCCTGGCCCGCTCCGAGGGCAACGCCTTCTTCGCCGAGGAGCTGGTCGCGGCCGGGGCCATCCGGGCCGACATCGCCCTGCCCGAGGCCCTGGCCGACGTCCTCCTCGGGCGCATCGAGACCCTCTCCGACCTGGCCCAGGAGGTCCTCAAGGTGGCCGCGGTGGCCGGTCGCCGGGTCGGCCACCAGCTGCTGGTGGCGGCCTCGGGCATGCCCGAGGCCGAGGTCGAGCGGGGCCTGCGCGACGCCATCGCCGGCCAGGTGCTGGTGGTCAGCGCGGCCACCGAGAGCTACCGGTTCCGCCACGCGCTGCTCCAGGAGGCCGTCTACGCCGACCTGCTGCCGGGCGAGCGGACCCGCCTGCACGCCACCTACGCCCGCCTGCTGGCCGCCGCCGACCGCGACCCCGCCGGTGGCGACGGCTCGGCGGCCGAGCTGGCCTGGCACTGCCTGGCCAGCCACGACCTCCCGGGCGGGCTGGCCGCGCTGGTCCGGGCGGCCGACCACGCCGCCACCGTGTTCGCCCCCAGCGAGGCCTTCCGCCACCTCACCCAGGCCCTCGAGCTGTGGAGCCGGGTGCCCGACGCCGCCGCCGTGGCCGGGGTCGACCGGGTCGAGGTGCTGGTCCGGGCGGCCGAGGCGGCCAGCCACTCCGGCGAGTTCCGGCAGTCCGTCGGGCTGGCCAGGGAGGCCGTGGAGGCGATCGACGACCAGGCCGAGCCGCTGCGGGCGGCGATGGCCTACGACCGCCTGAGCAGCTACCTGCTCGACGTGGAGCCGGAGATGGACCTGGCCCGGGTCCGGGAGGAGATCCTGGCCGCCTCCCAGCGGGCGGTCGAGCTGGTCCCGGCGGAGCCGCCGACCCCGCTTCGGGCCAGTGTCGCGGCCGGGCTGGCCCGCTCCCTGATCGTGGCCCGCGACTACGAGGAGGCCCGCCGCCGGGGCGATGAGGCACTGGCCGTGGCCCGGGCCGCCGGCAGCGTCGGCGAAGAGGCCAGGGCCCTGGTCATCGTGTCCATCCTGGAGCTGCGCTTCGGCGACGTCGCCGCGGCCCGGGAGCTGCTGCGCGACGCCGACCGGGCGGCCGCGGCCGCCCGCAACCGGCCGCTGGAGCTCCAGGCCCGCCACGCCCTCGGCGCCTACGAGCTCGACCTCGGCAACCTGGCCGCGGCCAGCGCCGCCCTCGA
The DNA here is from genome assembly GCA_035550755.1 of Actinomycetota bacterium. Taxonomy (GTDB): domain Bacteria; phylum Actinomycetota; class CALGFH01; order CALGFH01; family CALGFH01; genus CALGFH01. Next base: position 6,866 of record DASZON010000069.1, read on the forward strand.
CCAGGCGACCGAGCTGGCCGAGGACAGCGGCCTGACCTGGAGCGGCTACGGGATCGACAGCCGGGTGCTGCGCTGCATCGTCCACTACTCGGCCGGGAGCTGGGACGAGGCCGAGCGGGTGGCGGCCACGGCCGACGAGCGCCGCCCGGCGGTGTCGGCGGCCGCCCTCTACGTGGAGGTCGGCCGGGGCCGGCCGGCCGCCGAGGCGCGGCTGGCCCGCCTCGCCCCCTACCGCAAGAACGACCCCTACGTGGCCTACCTTGCCGGCGGCTGCGAGGCCGACCTGGCCCGCTGGCAGGGCCGTCCGGAGCGGTCCAGCGAGCTGGCCCGCGAGACCCTGACCACCCAGGAGGAGGCCGGCGCCCCCTGGGTGCTGAGCGCCATCTGGCCGGCCGCCCTGGCCCTGGCCGCCGAGGCCGACCTGGCCGAGCGGGCCCGGGCCGCCGGCGACCAGGCCACGGTCAAGGAGCACCTGGCCATCGGCGAGGACCTCCTGGCCCGGGCCCGGGACGCCCTGCGGCGGGCCCGGGACCTCGGGCGCCAGACCGGGCCGGAGGCGCTGGCCTGGCTGGCCAGGGCCGAGGCCGAGTGGACCCGGGTCGAGGGCCGGCCCGACCCG
>DASZON010000070.1:0-7136 GCA_035550755.1 Actinomycetota bacterium
GTCCGCTTCAGCCTCGGCCACGGCTCCACCTCGGCCGACGTCGCCGCCGCCGTCGCCGCCGCCGGCCAGGCCCTGCAGGTGCTGGAGGGGTCCGGGGAACCCCAAGGGGGTGCCCCGGTGGATCGGGAGGGGTCCGGGGAACCCCGAGGGGGTGCCCCGGTGGGACGGTTCCGGCGGCCCCGGCTGCCGTCCCTGGGGCGGCCTCGCCGACTCACCTCGGCGGAGGCGGCCGCCCTCAAGGCCCGGCCATGGCCGCGGCTGCCCTGGTGGCTGTGGCTGGCCGCGGTCGTCTCCACCCTGGTCCTGGTGGCGACGGTGGTGGGCATCCTCCGGACCGTTCCCGATCAGCTCCCGCCCGCGGAACGGCGCTCGCCGCCGGCCCCGGGCCTGAGCCACGGCGTCGGCGAGGTCCGCGTCCCCATCCTCCTGCCGGCAAACCGGGACCGGCTGGTCCGGCGCCACGCCAGCTGCCCCCGGCTGGACCGGGTGACCCTGGTCGGCACGGCCGGCGAGGTGGCCCTGCTGGACGCGGCCGCGACCAAGCTGTGCGCCCTGCGCTCGACCCCGCCCATCCAGCGGGCCCGGACCGGGCTCCAGCAGGCGGGGGCGGTGGTCGCCTTCGCCGAGTTCCAGCTGTCCATCAATGAGTCGACCACCCGGTTCGGGGCCGGGCCGCCCGAGGTCCTCGTCCACGCCAAGTTCCAGCAGGGCGGCGCCGCGCCCGAGCGGGTCGCGGCCGTCCTGGCCCACGAGGGCGGCCATGTCGCCGACGGCCACCCCCCGGCCGCCACCGACGAGCTGCGCGCCCGCCAGTCCGAGTTGGAGGCCTGCGGCCGGCTGTTCGGCGCCGGCGTCCAGCCGAACCGGGGCTGCGCCGACGCCGCCGCCCTGCTCGCCGAAGATGATGCCGCCGCCATCCGGCGGCTGAAGGAGGCTGGCTACCGATGACCCCGACGCTGGACTGGCCGGTGGGGCGGGCCGGGGTGGCGGTGGTGTCGCCCTCCGGGGTCGAGACGGCCTTCGTGGGCGGGGTGACCGGCGGCGACGAGTTCCAGGTGGCGTCGGTGACCAAGCTGATGACCTCGCTGGCCTCCCTGGCCGCGGTCGAGTCGGGCCGCCTCGGCCTCGACCAGCCGGTCCCCGAAGCCACCCGCGCCGGGGCCGGCGAGGAGGTCACCGTCCGCCACCTGCTGGCCCACGCGGGCGGGTTCCCCTTCGAGCCCCCGGGCCGCCCCCGCCCACCCGGCTGGCGGCGCATCTACTCCAACGTCGGCTTCCGGCTGCTGGGCGACGCCGTGGCCGACGCCGTCGGGGTGAGCTTCCCGACCTGGCTGGCCTCCAGCGTGCTCGACCCCCTGGAGATGCCCGGGACCCGGCTGGTGCAGCGCCGCGGCATCGACGGCGACCCGGCCGCCGGGGCCGCCTCGACCCTCGACGATCTGGCCCGCCTGGCCCGCTGCCTGCTGGACCGCGGCGCCCCGGTGGTCGGCCCCGAGCTGTTCGCCGAGGCCACCGCGGTCCAGTTCCCCGGCCTGGCCGGCCTGGTGCCCGGGGTCGGCCGCTTCGACCCCTGCGACTGGGGCCTCGGCTTCGAGCTCCACGACGGCAAGCGCCCCCACTGGATGGGCGACCGCCGCTCCGCTTCCGCCTTCGGCCACTTCGGCGCCAGCGGCTGCTTCCTCTGGGTCGACCCCGACGCCGCCCTGGCCGCCGCCGCCGTCACCGACCGCTCCTTCGACGACGACAAGTGGGCCATGGCCACCTGGCCGGCCTGGTCCGACCGCCTCCCCGGGGGTCCGGGGGCTCAAGCCTAGCCCCAGGTGAACCGGCCCCTCGGGGGTGTCTGGTAGCCTCCGGTCGGCCGGGACGGCGAGCTGAGGAGCTGGCGTGCGCATCGGGGTGGTGACCTTCCCGGGGTCGTGCGACGACCGGGACGCCCGCGCCGCCGTGGCCTCGATGGGAGCCGAGCCGGTCGCCCTGTGGCACGGCGACGGCGACCTCCGGGGCGTGGACGCCGTGGTCCTGCCCGGGGGCTTCTCCTACGGCGACTACCTGCGCTGCGGGGCGATCGCCCGCTTCTCCCCGGTGATGGGCGCGGTGGCCGCCTTCGCCGGCGACGGCGGCCCGGTGCTGGGCATCTGCAACGGCTTCCAGGTCCTTTGCGAGGCCGGCCTGCTCCCTGGCGCCCTGCTCCGCAACGCCGGCCTCCGCTTCGTCTGCCGCGAGGTCGACGTGGTCGTCGAGTCCACGGCCAGCGCCTGGACCTCGGCGTGCGCGCCCGGGGCGACGCTGACCATCCCGGTCAAGCACGGCGAGGGCCGCTACGTCTGTGACGACCCCGACGTCCTGGCCGCCGCCGGCCAGGTCGCCTTCCGCTACGCCACCGGCCACAACCCCAACGGCTCCCTGGCCGACATCGCCGGGGTCCGGAACCCCGCCGGCAACGTCGTCGGCCTCATGCCCCACCCCGAGCACGCCGTCGACCCCCTGCTGGGCCCGACCGGGGGGCGCATTATGTTCGAGTCGGTCCTGGCCGCCGCCCGTGTCTAGCGTCGTCGAGGGCCTCCACCGGCAGCTCGGGCTCACCGACGACGAGCTCGAGCGGATCCTCGGGGTGCTGGGGCGGGAGCCGAGCCGGGCCGAGCTGGCGATGTACTCGCTGATGTGGTCCGAGCACTGCTCCTACAAGTCCTCGAAGCTCCATCTGCGCCGGCTGCCGAGCCAGGGGGAGCGGGTGCTCCAGGGGCCGGGGGAGAACGCCGGGGTGGTGGACCTGGGCGACGGGGTGGCGGCGGTGTTCAAGATCGAGTCCCACAACCACCCGTCGTTCGTCGAGCCGTTCCAGGGGGCGGCGACCGGGGTCGGAGGGATCATCCGCGACATCCTCGCCATGGGGGCGCGGCCGGCGGCCAGCCTCAACTCCCTGCGCTTCGGCGACCCGGCCGAGCCGCTGCAGCGGCGGCTGGTCGAGGGGGTGGTGGCCGGGATCGGCCACTACGGCAACTGCGTCGGGGTGGCCACGGTCGGGGGGGAGGTCGTCTTCGACCCCTGCTATGCCGGCAACCCGCTGGTCAACGCCCTCACGGTCGGGTTCATGCCCGCCGACCGGCTGGTCACCGGGCGGGCCGAGCGGCCCGGCGACCTGGCCGTGCTGATGGGGGCCAAGACCGGCCGCGACGGCATCGGGGGGGCCAGCGTGCTCGCCTCGGCCAGCTTCGAGGAGGGCGACGGCGCCAAGCGCCCCAACGTGCAGGTCGGCGACCCGTTCCAGGAGAAGCTGCTGATCGAGGCCTGCCTGGAGCTGGTCGAGCGGGGCCTGCTGCGCGGACTCCAGGACCTCGGCGCGGCCGGGATCAGCTGCGCCGTGGCCGAGGTCGCGGCAAGGGCCGGGATGGGCATGGAGGTCGACCTTGACGCCGTGCCCCTGCGTGAGCCGTCCATGGAGGCCTGGGAGGTCCTGGTCTCGGAGTCCCAGGAACGCATGCTGGCCCTGGTCGACCCGGCCCGGGTCGCCGACGTCCTGGAGGTCTGCCGCCGCTGGGGGGTCCTCGCGGAGGTGCTGGGGACGATGACCGAAGGCGGGCTGCTGAGCATCCGGTTCCGCGGGGAGGTGGTTGCCGAGGTGCCGGCGGCCAGCCTGGCCGACGACGGGCCGGTGTACGACCGGCCGCTGGTCCGGCCGGTGGCGCCCGGGCCGGTGACCGGGGTGCCGCTGGGCGCGGACCCCGCCGAGGCCGTGCTCGCCCTGGCCGGCGACCCGACCTGTGCGTCCAAGCGCTGGGTGTGGGAGCAGTACGACCGCTTCGTCGGCCACGCCACCGTCGCCGGGCCCGGCTGTGACGCCGCCGTCCTCCGGGTGCCGGGCACCGGCCGGGCGGTCGCGCTGGCCACCGACGGCAACGGCCGCTTCGCCGCCCTCGACCCGGCCGCCGGGGCCGCCCTGGCCGTGGCCGAGGCCGCCCGCAACGTCGCCTGCACCGGGGCCCGGCCGATCGCCGTCACCAACTGCCTGAACTTCGCCAGCCCCGAGCGCCCCGAGGTGATGGGGTCGTTCGCGGCCGCCGTCGACGGCATGGCCGAGGCCTGCCGCGCCCTCGGCCTGCCCGTCACCGGCGGCAACGTGAGCTTCTACAACGAGTCGTCCGGCCGCCCCATCCACCCCACCCCGATCGTCGGCGTCCTCGGCCTGCTCGACGACGCCACCACCGCCGTCGGAAGCGGGTTCCCCGGCCCCGCCCTCGACATCTGGCTCCTCGGCGAGACCCACACCGACCTCGGCGGGTCGGTCTGGCAGCGCCTGACCACCGGCCGCCTGGAAGGGCCCCCACCCCCCCTCGACCTCGCCGCCGAGGCCCGGCTGCACCACCTCCTGGCCGACCTGGCCGCCCGCCGGCTGGTCGCCGCCGCCCACGACCTGTCCGACGGCGGCCTGGCCGTCGCCCTGGTCGAGGCCACCCTCGCCGCCGGGGTCGGCGCCACCGTCACCCTGCCCCCCGGCCAGGCCCCGCTGGCCGCCCTGGTCAGCGAGTCCCCCTCCCGGGCCCTGCTCGCGCTCCCACCGGAGGCCGCCGGCGAGCTCGAGGCCCTGGCCACCACGGCGGACGTCCCCGCCGCCCGTGTTGGCGCCACCGGCGGCGACCGCCTGGTCGTCGTCGGCGTCCTGGACCTCCCCCTGTCGCGACTCCGCGACACCTACGAGTCGGCACTCCCCCGTGCCCTCGGCGACCCCGCCTGACCCGGGGGCCGCCCGCGTCCGGCTCAGCGAAATCTCAGTGGGCCGTGGGAGAGTGGGATGAGGACGTCGGCTGGCTGGGGGATCGCATGCGGTGGGGGCGGCGAGCCGGCCTGGTCGTGACCGTGCTGCTGGTGGCGGTGGGGTTGGTGCCGCCCGGGGTGGTGGGGGCGCAGGAGGGGCGGCCCGAGACCCGGAACACCGGGGTGGTCGGGCATCTGGCGCCTCGGCAGAGCGGTGGGTTCGGGGATGTGTGGGCGCACCGGGACGTCGCCTATCTGGGGGACCTGCGGCAGGGGGACTGCGACCCGCCCAACGGGGTGTGGGCGATCGACCTCAAGGACCCGGCCAAGCCAAGGGCGCTGGCCTCCTTCGCCAAGTTCCCGGGGAGTGACGGGGAGGACGTCTGGGTCGGCGCCGTCAGGACCAGGGCGTTCAAGGGTGACCTGGCCGCGGTCGGGATCCAGCCGTGCGCGCGGGGGAGCTCGGGGTTCGCCGGGCTGGCGCTGTACGACGTGACCAACCCGGCCAAGCCGAAGGAGCTGAGCCGCCTGGCCAGCGGGGTCGCCTACGGGGTCCACGAGATGGGCGTCGTCCAGCGGCCCGACGGGCGGGTGCTGGCCCTGGCGGCGGTGCCGTACTCGTTCAACCTGACCCAGGGCCGGGTGGGGGACCTCCGCATCATCGACGTCACCGACCCGCGGCGGCCGCGCCAGGTGGCCGACTGGGACGTCCGCCGCGACGGGCCGGCCGGGGCCCGGGGGCAGCTGGCGGCCAGGCGGGACGTGTTCGACCACAGCGCCTGGCCGTTCGACAACGGGAACAAGCTGTTCGCGTCCTTCTGGGCGGCGGGCGTGCAGTTCCTCGACATCAAGGACCCGGCCTCGCCCAAGCTGATCGGCCAGGTCCCCTACCGGCCCGAGGACGGCTACCGCGGCGCCCACTCGGGCTGGTTCAACAAGGACGAGACCCTGTTCGTCCAGAACGACGAGGTCATGCAGGTGCTGGGCAGCGGGCCGGCGGCCAGCTGGACCTTCCAGCGGGTGTTCGACACCAGCTCGCTGGCCCAGCCCAAGCTGCTCTCGACCTTCGGCACCGAGTCGGCCGTGCCCGGCAACGACGGGCGGGTGGCCACCGACGGCGTCTACTCGGTCCACAACGCGGTGATCGACGGCGACCTCGAGTACGCCGCCTGGTACTCCGACGGGGTGCGGGTGGTCGACCTCTCCGACCCCACTCGGCCGGTCGAGGTCGCCTCGTTCGTGCCGCCGCCCTCCCCGGCCCGCCAGACGGCGGCCACCGCTCAGGGCGGCCGCCGCGACATGCCCCTGGTCTGGGGCGTGACCCGCTGGAAGGACCTGGTCCTGGCCAGCGACATGAACAGCGGCCTGTGGGTCATCCGGGTGACCCTCGACGGCAACGGGGGCACGCCGGGGCCTGGGCGGACGATCCCCACCCCGCCGACGACCCCGCCGAGGCCGGTAGCGCAGGCCGAGCCCGGCGGCTGGGGCGCCGCCCAGTGGGTCGCCCTGGCCTGCGTGGCCCTGGCCCTGGTCGCGGCCGTGGCCCTGGCCCGCAGCGTCCGCAAGCGCCGGACTCCCTAGGCCACGTCCCGGCGGCGGACCAGGGCCGCCCCGGCCACCGCGAAGGCGGCGACGTAGAGCGCGAGCCCGAGGGTCGCCCGGCCGCCGGTGACGGCGTCGGTCACGCCCGGGGGGGCGTCGCCGGTCGCGCCCCCGCCCGGGGCCAGCGACCACACCAGGGAGCCGGCGTTCACCCCCGGGAGCAGGTCAGCCACGGGCTGGAGCGAGGTCAGCAGGCTCCCGGCCACCGCCGAGACCAGGTTCTCGACCCCGAGCACCCAGACGACGCCGAGGCCGATCGGCAGGGCCACCCCCCGGAACGCGAACCCGAGCAGAGCCCCGAGACCGGCCCACATCCCCAGGATCAGCCAGCCCGACCCGATCCCCTGGGCGAGCTCGGCCGCCGAGGGGTAGTCGAGGGCCCGCGACTCCACGGTGGCGATCACCCCGGCCACGGCCCCGTTCAGGGCGAAGGTGGCCAGGACGATGCCGAGGGTGCTGGCGGCCAGGGCGAGCAGCTTGCCGCCGTAGACGGCGAGCCGGGTCGGCCGCTGGGTCAGGGCGGTCTGCCACGTGCCCCAGCCGTACTCGCTGCCCGTGGCCAGGGCCCCGAGGATCAGCGCCAGCGCGCCCGCGAACACCGGGAACCCGCCCAGCGAGGTCGGGACCAGCTCGCCGGGCAGGGTGCCGGCCAGCACGGCCTGGGGGTCCAGGCCCTGGGTCTGGAAGTTCTGGTCGCTGGTGAGCCAGCTCGAGTAGGGCAGCAGGTAGCCGAACAGCTGGGTCAGCCCCAGCACCACCCCGAGCAGGATCCAGGTCGC
>DASZON010000071.1:0-2475 GCA_035550755.1 Actinomycetota bacterium
GCCAAGGAGCAGATCCGCGAGGGCGCCCACGTCCTCGACGTCTGCGTCGACTACGTGGGCCGCGACGGCGCCCCCGACATGGACGTCCTGGCCGCCCGCCTGGCCCAGCAGTCGACCGTGCCCATCATGCTCGACTCGACCCAGGCCGACGTGCTCGAGGCCGGGCTCAAGCGCCTCGGCGGCCGGGCGATCATCAACTCCATCAACCTGGAGGACGGCGAGGCCCGCATGGACGCCGTCTGCCCGATGGCCAGGCGCTACGGGGCCGCCCTGGTCGCCCTGCTGATCGACGAGGAGGGCCAGGCCCGCGACGTCGACTGGAAGCTGCGCATCGCCCACCGCATCCACGACCTGGCGGTCGACAAGCACGGCCTGGCCGCCGAGGACCTGGTGTTCGACGCCCTCACCTTCCCCCTCGGCTCGGGCCAGGAGGACCTGCGCGGCGACGCCATCGCCACCCTGGAGGCGATCCGGCGGATCAAGGCCGAGCTGCCCGGGGTCCGGACCATCCTCGGGGTCTCCAACGTCTCCTTCGGCCTGGCCCCGGCGGCCCGCCAGGTGCTCAACTCGGTGTTCCTGCATGAGGCCCGCGAGGCCGGGCTGGACTCGGCGATCGTCGCCCCGGCCCGCATCCTGCCCATGCACCGCATCGACGACGCCCAGCGGCAGGTCGCCCTCGACCTGATCTACGACCGCCGCCGCGAGGGCTACGACCCGCTGCAGCGGTTCATGGCCCTGTTCGAGGGCAAGGAGGTGGCCAAGGCGGCCACCGCCGAGGACCTGGCCGCCCTGCCGATCGACGAGCGCCTCCAGCGGCGCATCGTCGACGGGGTCCGCGACGGCCTGGAGACCGACCTCGCCGAGGCCATGACGACCCGCAGCCCGCTGTCGATCATCAACGAGGTCCTGCTGGCCGGGATGAAGACGGTCGGCGAGCTGTTCGGGGCGGGCGAGATGCAGCTGCCGTTCGTGCTCCAGTCGGCCGAGGTCATGAAGGCGGCCGTCGCCGTGCTCGAGCCGCACATGGAAAAGGCCGACCAGGGCGGCAAGGGCCGGGTGGTGCTGGCCACGGTCAAGGGCGACGTCCACGACATCGGCAAGAACCTGGTCGACATCATCCTCACCAACAACGGCTACACGGTCCACAACATCGGCATCAAGCAGCCGATCGCGACCATCATCGAGAAGGCCGAGGAGGTCGGGGCCGACGCCATCGGCATGTCCGGGCTGCTGGTCAAGTCGACCATCGTGATGCGCGACAACCTGGAGGAGCTGAACGCCCGCGGCCTGGCCGGCTACCCGGTGCTGCTGGGCGGGGCGGCCCTCAACCGCACCTACGTCGAGGGCGACCTGCGCCAGCTCTACAAGGGCCGGGTGTTCTACTGCCGCGACGCCTTCGCCGGCCTGCGGGTCATGGACCAGCTGCGCTCCGAGCGCGAGCAGGGGATCGAGGCCGCCAAGGAGCCGGTGCGGGCGCCCCGGGTGGTGACGACCAGGCCCCGCGGCCCGGCCCCGGCGCCGCCCGGCACCGACGAGCTGGCCCGCTCGGAGGTGGCCACCGACGTGCCCGTGCCCACCGCCCCGTTCCTGGGCGAGGCCCGGGTGGTCAAGGGCATCCCGGTCCGCGACCTGGTGCCGTACCTGAACGAGTCGGCCCTGTTCCGGGGCCAGTGGCAGCTGCGCCCGACCGGCGGCAAGGAGGCCTGGCGCCACACCCTGGAGACCGAGGCCCGGCCGCGCCTGCGGGCCCTGCTGGACGAGGCCATCGCCGGCCAGATCCTCCGCCCGGCGGTGGTCTACGGCTACTTCCCCTGCAACGGCGACGGCAACGACGTGGTCGTCTGGGGCCCCGGGGGGGAGGAACGGGTCCGCTTCACCTTCCCCCGCCAGCGCCGCGACCGGCGGCTGTGCATCGCCGACTTCTTCCGGCCGATCTCCTCGGGCGAGCCCGACGTGATCGGCATGCACGTGGTCACCATGGGCCTGGCCGCCTCCGAGGCCACGGCCAGGCTGTTCGCCGACAACCGCTACCGCGAGTACCTGGAGCTGCACGGGGTCACGGTCGAGATGGCCGAGGCCCTGGCCGAGTACTGGCACCAGCGGGTCCGCCGGGAGCTGGGCATCGACGGCGACGACGCCGCCGACATGGAGGACCTGTTCGACCAGGGCTACCGGGGCTCGCGCTACTCCTTCGGCTACCCGGCCTGCCCCGACCTCGAGGAGCAGACCAAGCTGTTCGAGCTGCTCAAGCCGGAGCGGATCGGGGTCGAGCTCTCCGAGGAGTTCCAGCTCCACCCCGAGCAGTCGACCTCGGCCATCATCGTGCATCATCCGGAGGCCAAGTACTTCAACGCGAGGTGAAGGAGTGGCCGCAGGGAGCGAGCAGCTGTTCGTTTCGCGGCTGGCGCGGCTGCCGGTGCGGGCGCCGACCGGGGAGACGATCGGGCGGATCGCCGACGTGGTGATCGCCCGGCG
>DASZON010000072.1:0-4466 GCA_035550755.1 Actinomycetota bacterium
CGATGCGAACCCAATCTCCACCGCGGGCAAATAGGCTGCATCGGCGAGATCGAGGACCGAGCCGACCACCCGGTCGACCTCCTCGGCGGTGACCGCCCGCAGCGGGACCTGGCCGACCAGGAACAGGTCGCCGGCCTCGTCAAGGGTGAACCGGAGCACGTAGCTGGTCGCCTGCCGGAGCAGCAGGTCGCGGTAGAGCCGCTCGCGCTGCTCCTCGGGGGCCCGCATGAAGAACGACTCCACCCGCAGGGTCCGGTCCCCCACGGCCAGGTGGACGCCGATCCCGAGCTTGCGCTCGCCGGCCAGGCGCAGGAACCAGCGCCCGTCGCCCAGCTCCTCGGCCTCCACACCGGCGTCGGCGACGAACGCGGCCACCGCCGCCACCGCCGCCGCGCGCACGTCCTCGGGTTCGGGTCCTCGGTTCACCAGGGCTTGAGACTACCCTGGGCCCGACCACCGACGAGGGATGGGAGAGGAGCCGATGGCGGCCATCCAGGTACAGGGGCTTCGCAAGGCCTACGGCGAGGTGGAGGCCGTCCGCGGGATCGACTTCCAGGTCGCCGAGGGGGAGTGCTTCGCCCTGCTGGGACCGAACGGGGCCGGCAAGACGACCACCGTGGAGATCCTCGAGGGTTACCGGGACCGCGACGGTGGCGAGGTCGAGGTGCTCGGCCACGACCCGCGGCGGGGCGAGCGGTCGCTGCGCGAGCGGGTCGGGATCGTGCTCCAGGCCGCGGGCCAGTTCCGGGAGCTGACCGTCCGCGAGGTCCTGGACCTGTTCGGCGGCTACTATCCGAGCCCCCGGGACACCGGGGAGGTGATCGAGCTGGTCGGCCTGGACGACAAGGCCGGCGCCAGGGTCAAGACCCTCTCGGGCGGCCAGCAGCGCCGCCTCGACCTCGCCCTGGGGCTGGTCGGCGACCCCGACCTGCTCTTCCTGGACGAGCCGACCACCGGCTTCGACCCCTCGGCCCGGCGGCGCTCCTGGGAGCTGATCGAGAGCCTGCGCGACCTCGGCAAGACCATCCTGCTCACCACCCACTACATGGACGAGGCCCAGAACCTGGCCGACCGGGTGGCGATCATCACCGCCGGCCGGATCGTGGCCTCGGGCACCCCGGGGTCGCTGGGGGGGCGCGACGAGGGTGAGGCGATGGTCGCCTTCCGCCTCCCGCCGGGCGCGGCCCTGACCGACCTGCCGGCCCGGCTGCCCGGCCGGCCGGCGACCCACGCCGACCGGGTCGAGCTGGCCACCTCCGAGCCGACCCGGGCCCTGCACGTCCTCACCGGCTGGGCCCTGGAGCGCGGGGAGGAGCTGGACGCCCTGACCGTGACCCGGCCCTCCCTCGAGGACGTCTACCTCCGGCTCACCGGCGCCGAGGAGCTGACCCATGCCTGACCCCACCACCGTCGCCGCCCGGCCGTCCGACCTGTGGCTGCTGTGGCGCCAGTTCCTGGCCCAGAACAAGCTGTTCCTGCGCAACCCGTTCTCGGCCTTCTTCTCGCTCGCCTTCCCGGTGATGTTCCTGCTGCTGTTCGGGTCCCTGAACGGCGGCGGGCGGATCCCGGAGCTCAACAACATCCGCTACATCCAGTTCCTGACCCCGGGGATGCTGGCCTTCGCGGTCATCTCGACCTGCTACACCGGCCTGGTCACGGGGGTGGCCATCAACCGCGACGAGGGCCTGCTCAAGCGGGTCCGGGGCACGCCCCTGCCGCCGTGGGTCTACATCACCTCCCGGATCGCCTCGGCGGTGTTCTTCTCGCTCGTCAGCGCCGTGGTCATGGTGGTGGCGGCCGTGGTGCTGTTCCACGTCGAGGTGATCGGCCGCATGCTGCCCGCGGCCGCGGTCACCCTGCTGGCCGGGGCGGCCTGCTTCTGCGCCCTTGGCATGGCCGTGGCCGCGGTCATCCCCAACGGCGAGGCGGCCCCGGTGATCGCCAACTTCACCTTCTTCCCCGTGGCCTTCGTGTCCGACCTGTTCTTCCCCACCGCCGGCGCCCCCGCCTGGGTGGGCACGGTGGGGTCGATCTTCCCGGTCAAGCACTTCGCCCTCGCCCTCGAGGACACCTTCAACCCGTTCGTCCATGGCAACGGGTTCCAGTGGGGCCACCTGGCCGTGATGGCCCTGTGGCTGGTCGTCGCGGTGGCGGTCGCCGTCCGCTTCTTCCGCTGGGAGCCCAAGACCGACGCCTCGGGCGGCGGCCGCCGGCGCCGCTCCGGCCGCACCGCCGCGGTCGCCGAGGCCGACCACACGGCCTGACCTAGCGGCCGCGGGTGTCGAGGGTGTGGAAGGCCTCGGCGTAGAGGAGGCCGGCCCCGGCGCCGATGGCGGCGTTCCAGGTGCGGACCCGGCGCTCGGTGTCGGCGGGGTCGGGGAGCTGGCTGGCGTGGGCCCGCAGCGAGGCCAGCTTGGCGTCGATGGTGGCGGTCACGTCGACGAGCTCGTCGGGGGCGTCGGTGCCGAACAGGAGCACGGTGTGGGGCCGGTGCGCGGCCAGGCCCTCGGCGGCCAGGGCGGGGGCGTAGAGGGGGTCGCGGGCCGCGACCACGCCGTCCACGGTGAGCAGCCCGGCCGCCCGGTGGTCGGGGTGGAGCAGCCAGCGCCGCCAGGGGTCGTGGCCGAGGACCACGTCGGGCTTGACGGTCCGGACCAGCCGGGCCACGGCCAGCCGCAGGGCCATGGTGACCTCGAGCTCGCCGTCGACCGCCCCAAGGAAGTGGACCGGGCCCTCGGCCCCGAGCGCCCGGGCGGCCTCGGTGGCCTCGCCCCGCCGGACCCGGGCCAGCTCGGCCGGGTCGGCCGCCGGGTCGGCGCTGCCCTTCTCCCCGGCGGTGAAGCAGGCCAGCTCGACGCGCACCCCCCGGGCCGCCCACCCGGCCAGGGTCCCACCGGCCTGCAGCTCGACGTCGTCCGGATGGGCGCCGAAGGCCAGCGCCCGCCGCACGGCGAGCACTAGCCCATCTGCTCCAGCACCGGCTCCTGGACCAGCTCGCTGTAGATGTCGATCAGGCGGGCGGCGGCCTGGTCCCAGCCGTGGGCGCCGGCGAAGCGGGCCGCGGCCGCGCCCATGGCGGCCAGGCGGCGGGGGCTGGACAGGAGCTGGGCGACGGTCTCGGCCCAGGCGTCGGGCCGGTGGCTGGCGAGCAGGACCCCGGTGGTGCCGTCGCCGACGGCGTGGAGCAGCCCGCCGACCCCGGCCGCGACCACCGGGGTGCCGCACGCCTGGGCCTCGAGGGCGACCAGGCCGAACGACTCCGACCAGGAGGGCATGAGGACCAGGTCGGCCGCCCGGTAGATGGTGGCCAGGCGGTCGTGGGGGCGGGGGGCGAGGAAGCGGACCCGGTCGGCGATCCCGTTGGCCGCGGCCAGCCGGTGCAGCCGGGCCGGCTCGCCGCCGCCGTTGCCCGAGGCCCCGCCGACCACCAGCAGCTCGGCGTCGAGGTCGGGCCGCCGGCGGCGCAGGTCGGCCAGGGCGAGGACGGCCACGTCGGGGGCCTTGAGCGGCTGCAGCCGGCCAACGAACACCAGCACGTGGCGGTGGGCCACGCCCAGGGCGGCCCGGGCCGCGTCCCGGTCCCCGGGGGAGAACCGGGTCCGGTCGACCCCGTGGGGGACGATCCGGACCTTGGACGGGGCGGCCCCGTACAGCTCGACCAGCTGGCGGGCCTCGGCCGGGGTGGGGGCGAGCAGGCGGTCGGCGGCCGCCGCCACCCGCTGCTCGCCGGCGAGGCGGGCCGGCGGCTCGGGCCGGTCGCCGTCGGCCAGGCTGAGGTTCTTGACCCGGCCAAGGGTGTGGAAGGAGTGGACCACCGGGCTGTCCCAGCGCTCCCGGGCCAGCCTGGCCACCCAGCCCGACACCCAGTAGTGGCTGTGGAGCACGTCGTAGGGGCCGTGGCGCTCCCCGGCCCGCAGCAGCGAGCACAGGAAGGCGCACAGGTAGCGGGGCAGGTGCTGCTTGGGGATGGGCTCGAGCGGCCCGGCGGGCAGGTGGAGCACCCGGACCCCGGGCTCGACCTCCACCACCGGCGGGTCGTCGGGGCTGGTGGCCCGGGTGTAGAGGTCGGACTCGATGCCGGCCCGGGCCAGCTCGCCGGCCAGGGCGCGGACGGTGACGTTCATGCCGCCGGAGTCGCCGACCCCCGGGGGAGCCAGCGGGGAGGAGTGCACGGACAAGACCCCGACCCGGCGGATCGGCTGCGGCGGCTGCGTCTCCACCCGGGCTCCTCGGTCGCTCCCGCTCCGCGACCGTGACGCGAAGCACCCGCGGGGGTCTACCCGCGGGTGCTCACATGCTACCGGCGTTTGGTGGTTGGTTGTCGGCGCAAGCTCACGGTGTTCCGGGGGCCCGCCGGGGCGGTCCCCCGGTGATCACTTCTCGCCGACCTTGGCGGCGGCCTCCCTGACTGCCTTGGCGTCGGCGGCGGCGGCCTTGCGGGCGCTGGTCCCGGCGGCCTTCACCGA
>DASZON010000073.1:0-4535 GCA_035550755.1 Actinomycetota bacterium
GCCCCCTCGGCACTTCTGTATCATCTGGCCGCAGGCCCGCGTAGCTCAGCATGGATAGAGCGTTTGCCTCCGGAGCAAAAGGCCGCCCGTTCGAGTCGGGCCGCGGGCACACACGGTGGGTCACTGAGGTTGGCGGCTCCAGCCCGTTCGCACGGGGGCGACGCCGCCAGGCGCCCTAAATGTGGACAAGTGCGAATCCGCAGGTCAAAGGGCCTGTGCTATGCTCCGCGAACCCGCGCCGCATGAACTTCCCGGACTTCTTCGTGTCAGGTCGTTCCCGCATGTCCAACGCTCGCATCTTGGTCGTTGATGACGATCAGGTCATCCAGCAGCTGCTCAAGGTCAACCTCGAACTGGAGGGCTACGCGGTCGAGATCGCCTCGGACGGCGAAGAGGCGCTCGTGTCGTTCGACCGGTTCCATCCCGACCTGGTGCTGCTCGATATCATGATGCCCAAGCTCGACGGCTGGGAGGTCGCCCGCCGGCTCGCCGGGACCGAGGGCGGGCCGGTGCCGATCGTGCTCCTGTCGGCCCGAGCCCAGGAATCCGACGTCCAGAAGGGCAACGACCTCGGGGTCGCCGCCTACGTGACCAAGCCGTTCGACCCGATCCAGCTCCTGCACCTCGTGGCGGGGATCATCGCCCAGCAGGACCGTGGGGCCGCAACGCCTGGAGTGCCATGACCGCCGCCGTCCTTCCCGTCCAGCGCGACCTGGCTGGGCTGTTCCGGGACGCCCTCGAGCGGGCGGCCGCCTCGGGGGACATCGCCCTCGACCCCGCCGCCATCCCCGAGCCGGCGCTGGAGCGGCCGCGCCTGCCCGAGCACGGCGACTGGGCCACCAACGTGGCCCTGACCCTGGCCAAGGCGGCCAAGGCCCCGCCGCGGGCGATCGCCGAGGCCATGGTCGCCCACCTGGACCGGCCCGACTGGGTCGCCGGGGTGGAGGTCGCCGGCCCCGGGTTCGTCAACGTCCGCCTCGACCAGCGCTGGTTCGCCGGCCTGGTCCGCCGGATCGTGGCCGAGGGTGACTCTTTCGGCACCATCGACCTCGGCCACGGCGAGGCGGTCAACGTCGAGTTCATCTCGGCCAATCCGACCGGTCCCCTGCACGTCGGCAACGCCCGCCTGGCCCCCATGGGCGACGCGCTGGCCAACCTGCTCGCCGCCACCGGCCACAAGGTCGAGCGCGAGTACTACTTCAACGACGCCGGCACCCAGATCGACCTGCTCGGGGCCAGCGTGGAGGCCGCCTACCTGGGCCTGCTGGGCCGGCCGGCCGAGCCGCCGGAGGACGGCTACAAGGGCGCGTACGTGGCCGAGACGGCCCGCGACCTGCTGGCCGAGCAGGGCGACGCCCTGGCCGAGCTGGACCCGGCCGCGCGCCGGGCGGCCGTCACCGACTGGTCGTTCCGCCGCATGCTGGACGGGATCCGCCAGACCCTGGCCCGGCTCGGGGTCTCCTTCGACGTCTGGTTCTCCGAGCGCACCCTGCACGAGACCGGGGCCATCGCCCAGACCGTCGAGGACCTGCGCGAGCGGGGAGTGGTCGAGGAGCGCGACGGGGCGGTATGGCTGCGGACCACCCAGTTCGGGGACGACAAGGACCGCCCGCTGATCCGCTCCAACGGGCAGCCGACCTACTTCGGGGCCGACGCCGCCTACTACCGCGACAAGCGCCGGCGCGGGTTCGACAAGCTCATCTTCCTGTGGGGCGCCGACCATCACGGGTACGTGCCGCGCATGCGCGCGGTGGTGCGGGCCTTCGGCGACCCCGACGACACCGCCGAGTTCGTCATCAGCCAGCTGGTCAGCCTGGTCCGCGCCGGCCAGCCGGCCAAGATGAGCAAGCGGGCCGGGGACATCGCCACCGTCGACGACCTGATCGACGAGGTCGGCAAGGACCCGTTCCGCTACACGATGCTTCGCTACTCGGTCGACGCCCCGATCGAGTTCGACGTCGAGGCGGTCACCCGCCAGTCGATGGACAACCCGGTCTACTACGTCCAGTACGCGCACGCCCGCATCTCCAGCGTGCTCCGCCAGGGCCAGGAGATCGGGTTCACGGCCCTGCCGGCCGAGGAGGCCGACCTGGGCCTGCTCGTCCACCCGATGGAGGCCGCCCTCCTGCGCCGGCTGGCCGGCTACGAGGAGCTGGTCGTGCTCGCCGCCGTCCAGCGCGCCCCGCACCGGCTGACCCGCTACGCCGAGGACCTGGCGGCCGCGTTCCACCGGTTCTACGGGGAGTGCCGGGTCCTCACCGACGACCAGGCACTGTCGAGCGCCCGGTGGTGGCTGGTCACCGCCACCCGCCAGGTGCTGGCGAACACCCTCGGGCTGATCGGGGTCGACGCGCCCGAGCGGATGTAGCGGCCGGCCTAGGGCCCGGGCTCGAGCCCGGCGGCCGCGCGGGCCGCGGCGACGGTGCGGGTGTTGACGGCGGGCAGGCAGAGCAGGGTCGCCACCGGGATCACGATGCCCGCGGCCACGAACGGCGCCCGCAGACCGAACGCCCTGGCCAGGACCCCGCCGAGGAGCGAGCCGAGCGGCACCGCGCCGAAGCTGAAGAGACGGAAGGCGCTGATCACCCGCCCGAGGAGCCGGTCGGGGACAAGGGCCTGGCGCAGCGACTCGAGCACGATGTTGAAGACCACGGTGAAGAACCCGACCAGCCCGAACATGGCCCCGGCCAGCCAGGGGCTCGAGCTGAGCCCGAACACCAGGAAGGCCAGGGCGGACAGCACCATGGTCCAGACGACGATCCTGGCCGCGCCGAGCAGGCGGGCGAGCCTGGCCGCGACCAGGCTGCCGACCACGCCGCCGACCGCCGACCCGCTGAGCAGCAGCCCGAACCCGACCGCGTCCAGCCCCAGCTGGTCCTGGGCGAACAGCACCGCGACCGCGCCACCGCCCGCGGCCAGGAGGTTGACCACCGCGACCATGGCCGCGGTGGCCCGCAGCACCCGGTGGGCGGCGAGCCAGCGCAGGCCCTCGGCGATCTCGGTCCAGAGGGTGGAGCGACGCCCGCCCTGGACCCGATCGTCGGCGCTCGGGCCGAAGTCGCCGGGGATGGAGGCGACCAGGGCCGAGCCGGCCGCGAACGAGACCGCGTCGAGCGCGAACGGGACCCAGCCGGCCACCGAGAACAGGAACCCGCCGATGGGCGGGCCGGCCAGCTCCTGGGTGACCACCTGGGTGCCGATGAGGCGGCCGTTGGCCCGCTCCAGCCGCAGCGGGTCGCGCGAGATGAGCGCGGGCAGGATCGACTTCGCCCCGGTGTCGACCAGCGTCTGCCCGGTCCCGAGCACGAACCCGACCGCCGCCAGCAGCGCGATGCCCGCCTGGTCGAGGAGCACGGCCACGGCCAGCCCGCCGACCACCACGAACCGCCCCGCGTCCACCGTCCACATCACCCGCCGCCGGTCCCAGCGGTCGAGCAGCGCCCCGCTGAGCAGCCCGAACAGCAGCCAGGGCAGCCACTCGGCGAAGCTCACCACCGACACCAGCAGCGGATCCCTGGTGAGGGTGGCCGCCAGCAGCGGCAGCGCGGTCCCGTACACCCCGTCCCCGACATTGGACACACCCTGGGCCGCCCACAACTTCGCGAACCCGCTCCCACCGGCCACCCTCATGGGAGGAAGATAGGGCACCCGGCAACGCGATCGTCGGTGGGTGGCCCGCGAGGGTGGGCGGCCGCGAGGGTGGGCGGCCGCGACCCCCACCCGCCGCACAGCGGGCCCCAACCGGGAGGGTAGCCGGCTCCGGGAAGTGGCGTCGGCGGCTTTCCACAGCCCCGCACCCACAGCCTCGGGCAAGATGGGGCGGCACTGCTTGGACTGACGGGAGGGGACGTGGAGGGGCTCAGGGTCGGGATGCTCGGGTGTGGGGCGGTGGGCACCGGGGTGGCCAGGTTGCTGGTCGAGCACGGGCGGCCGCTGCAGGACCGGGCCGGGGTGCCGATCGCGTTGCAGCGGGTGGCGGTGCGGGACGTGACCCGCAAGCGCGACCCCGCGGTCGACCCGACCATCATCAGCGGGGACGCGGCCGCGGTGGTCGCCGACCCCGAGGTCGACGTGGTCGTCGAGGTCATGGGGGGCATCGAGCCGGCCCGGTCGCTGATCCTTGAGGCGATCCGGCTGGGCAAGCCGGTGGTCACGGCCAACAAGGAGCTGCTGGCCACCCACGGCAGCGAGCTGTTCGACGCCGCCGACGCCGCCGGGGTCGACCTCAAGTTCGAGGCCGCGGTCGGCGGGGCCATCCCGATCGTCGCCCCCCTGAAGGAGTCCCTGGCCGGCGACCGGGTCCGGCGGGTGCTCGGGATCGTCAACGGCACCACCAACTACGTGCTGTGGCGGATGGCCTCGACCGGCGCCGGCTACGCCGAGGCCCTGGCCGAGGCGACCGAGCTGGGCTACGCCGAGCCCGACCCGAGCGCCGACGTCGAGGGCTTCGACGCCGCCGCCAAGTGCGCCATCCTGGCCAGCCTGGCCTTCAACACCCGGGTGGTGGCCGGCGACGTCTACCGCGAGGGCATCAC
>DASZON010000074.1:0-4245 GCA_035550755.1 Actinomycetota bacterium
CCCACTCGCCGCCGCCGGCCCAGCGCTCCTTCTTCCAGATGGGCACGGTCGCCTTGAGCTCGTCGATCAGCTCCCGGCAGCCGGCGAACGCCTCGGCCCGGTGCGGGGCCGAGGCGGCCACGATCACGCTCGGCTCGGCCGACCCGACCACCCCGGTCCGGTGGGCCAGGTAGACGGCGCCGAGGCCGTGGCTGGCGGCCGCCTTGCGGGCCACCCGCTCCATCTCGGGCTCGGCCAGCTCGGCGTAGGCCTCGTACTCGAGCTCGTCGACCACCCGGCCCTGGTTGGGGCTGCGGGTGGTGCCGACGAACAGGGCCGTGCCTCCGCAGGCGGGATCGAGCACCGCCCGGAAGGCCGCGTCCAGCGACAGCGGCTCGTCGGTGAGCAGGACGGTCACGTTCACCACGCCAACGTACACCCCCGTCGTGACCGCACCCGCATCACCTGGCGCCCTCCAGGACCTCGCAGAGCGACTCGAGGCTTTCGAGATTGTGGCCGGCCAGGAACAGGTCGACATGTGGCAGGGAGGCGGCCATGCCCCGGGCCAGGGGCTGGTAGCGGGGGCTGCCCTTGAGCGGGTTGACCCAGATCAGGCGGTGGGAGAGCCGGGACAGCCGGGCCACCTGGGCGGCCAGCAGGGCCGGGTCGCCCCGCTCGAGCCCGTCCGAGCACAGCACCACCACCGCCCCGCGCATGGCCACGTGCTGGGACCAGCGGTCCAGCAGCTCCTTGAGGGAGGCGCCGATGCGGGTGCCGCCGTTCCAGTCGACCACGGCGGCGGCGACCTCGCGCAGGGCGTCGTCCGGCTCCGAGCGCGCCAGCGCCCGGGTCACCCTGGTCAGCCGGGTGCCGAAGCAGAACACCTCGACCCGGCGCCCGGCCCGCATGGCCGCGAACCCGAACTGCATCAGGGCCCGCGAGTAGGCCGACATCGACCCGGACACGTCCAGGATCAGCACCAGCGGCCGGACCCGCCGGCGGCGGTCGCGCCAGGCCCGCCGGAACGGCTCGCCCTGGGTGCGCAGCGACGCCCGCAGGGTCCGGCGCTGGTCGAAGCGGCGGCCGTACGGCGAGGGCCGGTAGCGGCGGCTGTGGCGGGTCGGCAGGTGCACGGCCAGGGCCCGGATGACGTGGTCGGCGGCGAGCCGCTCGGTCTCGGACAGCTCGTCGAACGACCGCGTCCGCAGCACCTCGGCCCCGCTGGCCAGCACCCCGACCAGGCCCTCGCCGTCGTCGGCGCCGGTGGCCGGCTCCCACGACTCCTCGGCGATCCCCTGGTCGAGCAGGACCTCGAGCTCGGGCGGCAGGCCCGTGTGCTCGCCCTGGCCGAGGATCATGGCCATCACGTCGCGGGACTGGCGGTTGGGGAACCACTCGTCGAAGGCGGCGTCGTAGGCGGCCAGGTCCTGCCTGCGGGCCACCATCGAGACCCGCCCGGCCCAGTAGACGCCGTTGCGGTCGATCCGGTCCAGGGCGGCAACGGCCCGGCAGAAGGTCAGGATCCGCCCGGTCCCCACCGGCAGGCCGCGCTGGCGCAGCAGCCGCCCGAACCCGACCAGCCGCTGCAGCCCGGGCTCGGCCAGCACCTGGACGCTCATTCCGTCCCCAGCACCTGCCCGAGGCGGGCGCGGACCAGCTCCAGGTCCTCGTGGTCCTTGACCAGCGCGCCCAGGGTCGCCTCGGCCTGCTCGGCGTCCAGCCGGGTCGCGCCCAGGAAGGTCAGGGCCTGGGACCAGTCGATCGTCTCGGCCACCCCGGGGCGCTTGGCCACGTCCATCTCGCGCAGCCGGGCCACCGCCTCGGCGACCTGGCGGGCCAGGGTCTCGGGGACCTCGGGGGCGCGGACCCGCACGATCTCGACCTCCCGGGCCACCGAGGGGTGGTCGATCCAGTGGTACAGGCAGCGGCGCTTGAGGGCGTCGTGGAGCTCGCGGGTCCGGTTGGAGGTGATGACCACCGCCGGCGGGCGGTCGGCCGCGACCCGGCCGATCTCGGGGATGGTGATGGCGAACTCGCTCAGCACCTCGAGCAGGAACGCCTCGAACTCGTCGTCGGCCCGGTCGAGCTCGTCGATCAGCAGCACCGCCCGGGACCCGGCCCGGATGGCGGTGAGCAGCGGCCGCTCGACCAGGAACTCGCGCCCGAACAGGTCGGCCTGGCCCTCGCCGAGCTGGGCGGCCCGCACGGCGATGAGCTGGCGGGAGTAGTCCCACTCGTACAGGGCCTGGCTGGCGTCGATCCCCTCGTAGCACTGGAGGCGGACCAGGTCGCGCCCGAGCAGGGCCGCCAGCACCTTGGCGACCTCGGTTTTGCCGACCCCGGCCTCGCCCTCCAGCAGCAGCGGCTTGTCCAGGTGCAGAGCCAGGTAGACGGCCGTGGCCAGGCCCCGGTCGGCCAGGTAGGCGTGACCGGCCAGGGCGGTCTCGAGCTCGTCGACGGAAGCAAAGGGGAGGGCACCGTCGCCTGGCGCCCTCCCCGCGTCCTCGGTGTGCGCGCCGTTCAGCTGGATCTGGCTCCTTCGATCGCCCGCCTGGTCAGCACCTTGGCCAGGTGGCTACGGTACTCCGAGGATGCCAGAGCGTCGTTGGGCGGGCTGGTGCCGTCCAGGACCTGCTCGGCCGCGGCCGCCGGGTCGGACCCGGACGCCAGCGCCTGCTCGACCGCGCCGGCCCGCAGGGGCGTCTCCCCCATGTTGGTCAGGGCCACGTTGACCCCGCCGTTGCTGGCCACCGCGGCCACGCCCACGATCGCCCAGTCCTGGGCCCGCGGGTGGAACTTCTGGTAGTTCCAGCCGGCTCCGTCGAGCTTGGGCACCCGGATCTCGGTGAGCAGGTCCTGGGCGCCGAGGTCGGACTCGAAGATGCCCTTCCAGAAGTCCCGGGCCGCCACCGTCCGCTCCCCGCCCGGGCCCTTGACGACCAGGGTCGCGTCCAGGGCCAGGAGCACGGTCGGGATGTCGGAGGCGGGGTCGGAGTGGGCCACCGTGCCGCCGACGGTGCCCCGGTGGCGCACCTGGGGGTCGCCGACCTCGCCGGCGGTGTGGGCCAGGATCGGGCAGTCGCGCACGAGCAGGTCGGAGAAGTGGGCCTCCTCCATGGTGGTCAGGGCGCCCACGGCGACGTGGTCGCCGCCGTCGCGGATGTAGCTCAGGTCGCCGATGCGGCCGATGTCGACCAGCACGCTCGGGGCGGCCAGCCGCACCCGCATCAGCGGCAGGAGCGAGTGGCCGCCGGCGAGCAGCTTGGCGTCCTCGCCGTGCTCGCCGAGGAGGCTGATCGCGTGGTCGGCGGACTCGGCGACCTCGTAGTCGAACGCTGCCGGGATCACGCCACCCCTCCTTCCTCTTCGGGGGTCATACTGGCCGCGCCGGTGCCGCCGCCCTCGGGCGTCCGCTCGGGCGGCGCCTGGCCCTTGGCCTCCTGGACGACCCGCCAGATCTTCTCGGCCGAGGCGGGCTTGTCGATGAACTCGACCCCGACGAAGCGCAGCGCGTCGGCGACCGCGTTCAGCACCGCCGGCGGGGCGGCGATGGTACCGGTCTCGCCGATGCCCTTGACCCCCATGGGGTTGGTGCTGGAGGGGGTCACGGTCTTGTCGAGGGTGTAGCCGGGCAGCTCGGCCGCTGACGGGATCCGGTAGGTCGACATGTTGCCGGTCAGCAGGGTGCCGTTCTCGTCGTAGATGGCCTCCTCGTACAGCGCCTCGGCGATCCCCTGGGCCACCCCACCCATCACCTGCCCGTCGACGATCAGCGGGTTGATGATGGTGCCGCAGTCGTCCACGGCAACGTACTTGTCGATCCGGGTCGACCCGGTCTCCGGGTCGACCTCGACCACGCAGATGTGGGTCCCGGACGGGAAGGTCCAGTTGGGCGGGTCGAAGGCGGCGCTGCCCTCCAGGATCGGGTCGACGCCCTCGGGCAGGCTGTGGGCCGCCCAGGACGAGAAGGCGAGCTCAGGAACGGTCTTGGCCCGGTCCGGAGCGCCCTTGACCTGGAACTTGCCGTCGACCCACTCGAGGTCGTCCTCGGCCACCTCGAGCTCGTGGGCGGCCAGCACCCTGGCCTTCTCACGAACCCGCTCGGCCGCCTTCTGGATGGTCACGCCCCCGACCGACAGGCTGCGGCTGCCGTAGGAGTCCAGCCCCCAGGTCGACACCGAGGTGTCGCCGTGCAGCACCTCGACGTCGTCGGGGGTGACCCCGAGGGCGTCGGCCACGATCTGGGCGAAGGTGGTGTCGTGGCCC
>DASZON010000075.1:0-3486 GCA_035550755.1 Actinomycetota bacterium
CAGCCGTTGCCCTCCGCGGCGACCTTGATCGGCACCACGACCTGCAACGCCTGGCCGTCCTGGGAGGGGAGCGGCCCCAGGATCTCGCCGGTGACGTCCTTGACGCCGGCGAAGGCCTTGACGTCGGCGGCGACCTTGGCCCGGTCGGCCGGGGTGACGGCGCCGCCGGGGCGCTCGTAGACGACCAGCGCCGGGAAGATGTCGCTCGGGGCGAACCGCTTGGAAAGCTCGACCACCTGGGTGGACTCGGCGTTCTTGGGCAGCCAGGCCGACGAGTCGTTCTGCTGGGCGCTGTTCAGCTTGCCGGCCAGGGGGCCGGCGGCCGCGAACACCGCGAACCAGAAGACCAGGACTGCCCACTTGCTCCAACGTCCACCCGGAATACCCGCCAACCGCCGCGCCCAGCTCATGACACCCCCGAAGCCGTCACATCCAGAACCACCCGACCACCATTGATCCTACCGGTAAGCAGGTCAACCCGATTCCCGGCCACCCACCCATATCCCGTCCCCCCGACAGCCACTTGACCTTCACACTGGTGTCAGGCCCTACGGTGGCCGGCGGGAGGAGGACAGATGCGCATCGGGGAACTCGCCAGGCGGTCGGGCACCAGCGCCCGCTCGATCCGATACTACGAGCAGCGGGGCCTCATGGTTGCCCGCCGCGACCCCAACGGCTACCGCGACTACGACGAGGCCCACCTGCGGCTCGTCGCCGAGATCCGCTCGCTGCTCGTCAACGGGTTCGACCTCGAGGAGATCCGGCCGTTCGTGCACTGCCTGCACGCCGGGGTCCAGACCCGGCGGGCCTGCCCCGGCGGCATCGACGTCTACCGGCGCAAGCTGGCCGAGCTGGACTCGCGGATCGGGGAGCTGGCTTCGCTCCGCGAGCGGGTCGCGCGGGAGCTGCGCCAGCTCGAAGCCGGCGCGGGGCCGGGCAAGGAGGCGACCGGATGATCACCGACCAGCACGTGCTCACCCTGACCGATGCGACCTTCGACCGCACCGTGCTCCAGGCCCGGCAGCCGGTCCTGGTCGACTTCTGGGCCAGGTGGTGCCCTCCCTGCCGGTGGCTCGACCCGGTGGTCGCCGAGATCGCCGCCGAGCAGGCCGGCCGGCTGCTCGTGGCCAAGGTCGACGCGGACGAGAACCCGGAGCTCGTGCGCCGCTACGGCACCCTGAGCCTGCCAAGCCTGCTGGTGTTCGTCGGCGGGGTCGAACGGCGCCGGATCGTCGGCGCCCGGCCCAAGGGCCGGCTCCTCACCGAGCTGGCCGAGTTCCTTGGCGACCGGGCGGACGGACGTTCTGGTTGAGCCGGAACAGGTTGGTCGGGTCGTACCGGTCCTTGACGGCGACCAGGCGGGCGTAGGTCTCGGGCGGGTAGGACGCCCGCACCTTGTCCTGCCCCGGCTCGGAGGTGAAGTTGACGTAGCCGCCGCCGGTAGCCCAGGGGCCCATGGCCTGCTGGGTCCCACGTGCCCAGTCGGCGTGCTCCTCGAAGCCCTCGCGCTCGGGCGAGCGGGCGATGATCTCCAGGACGTAGGCCCCGTCGCGATGGGCGTAGGCCGTCGCGTCCGCCGGGACCCTCCCCATGGCGCCGCCGCCCTGGTAGAGGTGCAGCTCGCGGACGGGCGCGGTGCCGGCGGCGTGCCGGGCGAGCAGGGTGTCGATGGCGTCGTCGTCCTGGCCTTGCGGAGCCGCCAGGCGGCGGCCGGCACCGGCCGGTCTCCGACGCTGACCTCGAACCCACCCAGGAGCCGGATCCGCACGCCCGGGTCGTCGGCCACCTCGCCCGCCGGCCTGGACGTCAGGAGCTCGGGGTCTGCCGACCGGCGCGCAGGAAGGCGACGATCTCGCGGATGGCCGGCCGGTGGGCGATCACGCCGGCGTGGCCCTTGCGCCGGTACAGGGCCAGGCGGGCGCCGGGGATGCGGCCGGCGGTCTCCCGGAACAGCTCCGGGCTGTAGAACCGGTCCCGACCGCCGGCGACCAGCAGGGTCGGGGCGGTGATGTGGTGCAGCTCCGGTGCGGCGTCGAAGGTGTCCTCGGCGGCCACCGTGACCAGCAGGTCGGAGGGATCCTGGACGCGCTGGCTGGCGCCGAGCAGCCAGCCGGCGACCGCGAAGGCACGGCCGGTGGCCGCCGTCGCGGCCAGCGTCGGGCCGACGGTCGCGGCGGCGCGCCGGAGCCGGCCTTCGGCCGTCAGCTCGGCGAGCCGGCGCTGCACCTCCCGCCCGTGGGCCGAGAGCCGGCAGGCGGTCGCCACCAGCACCAGCCGGTGGACCAGGTGCGGGTGGTCGATGGCGAACTGCTGGGCGACCGAGCCTCCGGTGGAGATGCCGGTGACGCACACCGGTCCCGGGAACTCGTGCTCGATCGCCAGGGCGTGGTGACGGGCCAGGTCCCCGATGGTCGAACCGGGCGGGAGCCCGGGCTTGCGGTTGACGGCGTAGACCGAGAAGTGCCTCGCCATCGGGTTGAGCGTCCACAGCGCGAGCCATCGGCCCAGCCCGGTCGGGTTGGCGTGCGCGGTGGTCAGGCCCGAGAACACCACCAGCGGCGGGCCCTCCCCGACCGCCAGGTAGGGGAGACCGCCGTGGAGCGTGCCTTCGCGAACCCGACGCCGGCGGCGACCCGTGACCGGGTCCAGGGTCCTCGACAGGCCGGGCCGGCTCATCGCCCGTCCGCTGGGTCGAGCTGCAGCCGCCCGTCGGAGCGCCGGTCGAGCGCCTGCTGGAGCGCCGTGCGGGCGGTGAACCCCAGCACCTGCGGCGCCTGGGCGGCGAACTCCCCGTTGGGGTCGGTGGTCAGGTGCAGCCGGCTGGTGACGCACCCTCCGGGGAACTGGTCGTACCAGGTGGCGGTGAACTGGCCGGTGGGTGACTCGATCCGCTGGTAGTGCCGGACGCCCGTGGTCGCCGACGCCCCCTCGACCGCCCCGCCGGGGTTGCAGGTGGCGGCCAGCCGCACCACCAGGGCGGCGGTACCGGCCCGGTCATGGTCCAGGGTGAGCACCGAGCGGCCGTCGTTGACCGTCACCCGCGCCACCGACCAGCCGACCGGGAGGTCGCGCACACAAGGCACCATCGACGCCGACGGCACCGCCTGGGCCTGCAGCCACAGCGGCTCCAGGTCGTCGCAGCCGAGGTTGGTGTTGTTCAGCGTCGTCGCGGTGGCCTCGTCGTTGGTGAAGCCGTCGACGACGATCGATGCGAACAACAGCACCAGGCTGACCGCGAGCGCCCACAACCCGACCCGCCGCAGGCTCCAGCGTTGGATGGAGACGGGCTGGGGTGGGGTGGGGAGCAGGCGGGTGAACTCGGCGTGCAGGTCCCGGCCCTGGGCGCGCAGCATCCGCCGCAGCTGGGAGGGCAGGGCCAGGCCGCGGGCGGCGGCGAACCCCTCGGTGATCTCCTCGACCGAGAATTGTTGGAGGGCGCGCTGGTAGACCAGCTCGGGACTGGAGCGCAGGGCCAGGCACAGCATC
>DASZON010000076.1:0-1943 GCA_035550755.1 Actinomycetota bacterium
CATCCGCGAGCTCGGCCACCTGGTCACCCACTTCCGCGAGGAGGCCGCCGACCCCGAGGTCGCCGACCTGCTGCGCATCCGCTACGTCGACTACCTGGTCGAGCACGCCGACGACCGGAGGTTCGACCGACGGACTGGCTCCA
Source organism: Actinomycetota bacterium (assembly GCA_035550755.1). Lineage (GTDB taxonomy): Bacteria > Actinomycetota > CALGFH01 > CALGFH01 > CALGFH01 > CALGFH01. Next base: position 144 of record DASZON010000076.1, read on the forward strand.
GCTCCCCGGATCCTGGCTGAGCCGGCTCCTCCTCCAGCGCGGGCTGGCCGCCGTCTACCTGGTCGCGTTCCTGGTCACGGCCAACCAGTTCCGGCCCCTGCTGGGGGAGCGCGGGCTGCTCCCGGCGCCCCGGTTCCTGGCCGCCGTGCCCTTCCGGCGCGCCCCCAGCCTGTTCCACCTCCACTACTCCGACCGGTTCCTGACCGGGATCGCCTGGGCCGGGGCGGGCCTGGCCACCGCCGCCCTCCTCGGGCTGCCCGAGCAGGGGCCGGCGTGGCTGTCGCCCGCCGCCTGGCTGGCCATGTGGGCGCTGTACCTGTCGATCGTCAACGTCGGCCAGACCTTCTACGGCTTCGGCTGGGAGACCCTGCTGCTGGAAGCCGGGTTCCTGGCCGTCTTCCTCGGGCCCGCCGGCACGGCCCCGCCCGCGCTGGTGCTGTGGCTGTTCCGGTGGCTGCTGTTCCGGGTCGAGTTCGGGGCCGGGCTGATCAAGCTCCGCGGCGACCGCTGCTGGCGTGACCTGACCTGCCTCGACTATCACCACGAGACCCAGCCCCTGCCCGGCCCCTTCAGCTGGTGGTTCCATCACCTGCCGAGGCGGCTGCACCGGGCCGAGGTGCTGGCCAACCACGCCACCCAGCTGGTGGTGCCGTTCGGGCTGTTCGCCCCCCAGCCGGTCGCCGGCACGGCCGCCGTGGTGATCGTCGTCACCCAGAGCTGGCTGCTGGTCTCGGGCAACTTCTCCTGGCTCAACCTGATCACCATCGTGCTCGCCGTCTCGGCCATGGACGACGCCCTGCTCGGGGCCGTCCTCCCCGTCGACCCGCCGGGCAGCCTGGCCGTCCCGGCCGGCTGGCAGCAGGCCGCCGTGGCCGCCCTGGTCGTGCTGGTGGCGGTGCTCAGCGTCCGGCCGGTCCTGAACCTGGCCGGCCGCCGCCAGCTCATGAACGCCAGCTTCGACCCCCTGCGCCTGGTCAACACCTACGGCGCCTTCGGGGCCATCACCCGGGTCCGCCGCGAGGTCGTCCTCGAAGGCACCGACGACCCCACCCCCGGCCCGGGCACGGTCTGGAAGGAGTACCAGTTCAAGGCCAAGCCGGGCGATCCCCGCCGCCGCCCCCGTCAGATCGCCCCCTACCACCTGCGCCTGGACTGGCTGGCCTGGTTCGCGGCCATGTCCTCGGCCGCCGCCCACCCCTGGCTGCTCAACCTGGCCGTCCGGCTCCTGGAGGGCGACCGCGCGACCCGCAGGCTCCTCGGCCGCCCCGACCCCTTCCCCGACCACCCCCCGGCTCTGGTCCGGGCCCGCCTCTACCGCTACCGGTTCACCACCCCGGCCGAACGCCGCACCACCGGCGCCTGGTGGTCCCGGGAGGAGCTGGGGGAGTACCTGCCGCCGCTGCGCCTCCCGCACCAACGGACGTCCCGGCCGTAACGGTCAGCCCCCCGGCGGCGTTCTGGCCTAGTGAACGCGCAGGTCTCAATGGGGAGGTCGGGTCGTGCGGAAACTGCTCCTGGTCCTTTCGGTGGTCGGGCTCCTGCTCGCGACGGCGACGAGCGCCTCGGCGGCCAAGCCGGGCCCCGGCGCCAGCACCGGGATCGGCTCGGTGTTCGTCCCCAACCCGGTCCAGTCGCTCGGCGACCAGTCGCTGACCGACCAGAAGGACGCCGATGCGGCCGTGCCGGCGGCCGCCTACCACGACGTCGCCCTCACCCACCTCGACGGGAGCGGGTTCCTGCGGGGCGACTACGCCACCGTGGTCTCAGAGACCGGCGACCCCGCCTACTCGCCCACCAACA
>DASZON010000077.1:0-2414 GCA_035550755.1 Actinomycetota bacterium
ACGCCCGGGGTTTGACTTGGCCGAACGATGGCAAGATGGGCCGGGTCCGGAACAACCGAATCTGCGGAATCTGAAGCTGTATGACCCTGACCGTCCTGATCAACGCCGGTCCCTGGCTGGCGGTGCCGCCGCCGGACTACGGCGGCATCGAGAACGTGCTCGCCACCCTGATCCCGGAGCTGCGCTCGCGGGGGGTCGAGGTGGTGCTGTGCAGCGTGGAGGAGAGCACGGTCGAGGTCGACGACCGCCGCTGCGCCTTCCCCGACGGCCAGTTCGGCCGCCTGGCCGGGCCGTACGCCCAGGTCATGGGCATCACCCACGCCCACATGGCGACCGTGCTGGAGACCCTGCGCGAGCGGCCCGAGATCGACCTGGTCCACGACCACCTGGAGGTGGTCGGGCCGAGCGTGCTCGGGGCGCTCGACGGCGAGGGTCCGCCGGTGCTCCAGACCCTCCACTGGGACCTGCGCAAGCATCCCGAGTTCTACGGCGCCTTCGACGGCGGCGGGCGGGTGTTCTTCAACGGCGTCTCCAACGCCCAGCTCCGTACCGCCCCCGCCAACCTGCGCGCCCAGAGCATCGGCGTCGTCCACCTGGGCGTCGACCTGGCCGCCCACCCGTTCCGGCGGCGCAAGGGCGAGGAGTTCCTGATCCTGGGCCGGGTCACGGCCTACAAGGGCCAGGCCATGGCGGCCCGCCTCTGCAAGGAGCTGGGGGTGCCGCTGGTCATGGCCGGCCCGGTGGCCGGGGTCCCGACCCCCGAGGAGCTGGCCGCCGCCCTCGAGGACCCGGCCGGCCCCCTGCACGGCTACCACGACGTCCGCTACTACGTCGACAGCGTGCAGCCGTTCGAGGACGGGGACGCGATCCGCTGGGTGGGCACGGTTGGCGGGCGCGAGAAGACGGACCTGATCGGCCGGGCCAGGGCGGTGCTGATGCCGATCAGCTGGGAGGAGCCGGGGGCGACGGCGGCCATCGAGGCCCTGGCCTGTGGCACCCCGGTGATCGCGACCCGGCGGGGGGCCCTGCCCGAGATCATCGAGCACGGCGTCAACGGCTTCCTGGCCGACGACGAGGACGACCTCGCCCGCTACATGCAGCGGGCCGGCGAGATCGACCCGGCGGCCTGCCGCCGGTCGGTTACCGAGCGGTTCTCGGCCGGGGTGATGGCCGAGGGCTACCTGCGCCTCTACCGGGAGGTCCTGGCCCGCAGCGGGGCGTGAAGGTGGTCGAGGGCGGCGATCGCCGCCCCGCGGGCCCCGGCCATGTCCAGGTCGGGGACGAGGGCGAAGGTGGCCACCCGGACCTGCTCCTCGCGCAGGTCGGTGTGCTCGCGCACCTTGGCCAGGAACCACTGGCGGAAGCTCGGGGTGGTCTCGACCACGCCGCCGCCGAGGAAGTAGGTGTCGGGGTCGACGAAGTTGGCGGCGATGGTGAACAGCCGGCCGATGGCGATCGCCTGCTGCTCGAAGATGGCCACGGCCAGCGGGTCGCCGCGCTCGCCGAGCCCGCGGACCATCTTGGCCGCCTCGCCGATGGACCCGACCCGGCTCAGCTCGTGGTTCTCGAACCGGGTCAGCCAGTAGGGGAGCAGGTTCCGCATGATCCCGGTGAGCGAGGCGACGCTCTCGGCGTCGCCGACGAAGCCGCAGTTGCAGACCGGCACCGGCTGGCCGTCGGCCAGCAGGCCGTGCATCGGGATCTGGACGTGACCCAGCTCCCCGGCCATGCCGGCCGCGCCCTTGATCACCCGGCCGGCCTCGATCACCCCACCGCCCAGCCCGGTGCCGACGATCGCCGAGATGGAGGAGTGGGCCCCCGCCTTGTCCGCGTAGCGGATGTGGTGGGCGTAGAGGGCGGCCGCGTTGGCGTCGTTGTTGTAGACCACGGGCAGGCCGAGGCGGGCCTCCAGGGCCCCGCGGACGTCGAAGCCACGCCATTCGGGCTGGGCGAAGTTGGTGGCGCCCTTGGAGGAGATGACCCCGTCGGCCGAGGCCGGGCCGGGGGTGTCCAGCCCCACCCCCCGGACCGCCTGGACCGGGACGCCGGTGAGCTCGAGCACGTGCGCCATGGCCTCGGCCATGGCGTCGACGGCCACCTCGGGGCCGTCGGTGACCCGGCTGGGGATCTCGACCAGCCGGTCGACCAGGAACCGGCCCGAGGCGTCGAGGACGGTGGCGTTGTTGCTGGTGCCGCCGTTGTCGATGCCGACCACGACCCAGTCGCTGGCGGTGTCCATCTCGGCTCCCCTCTTCCCGTCTCGTCTAGGCCGTCGCCGCCGGGCAGGCGAACACCGCCTGGAGCACGTGGCGGCGGCGGCTGGCCAGGTCGGCCAGCAGGGCCGGGGCGTCGCGCAGCGGGACCAGGTCGGTGACCAGATGCTCGCGCATCGCCGGGCCGGATGCACGCAGCAG
>DASZON010000078.1:0-9808 GCA_035550755.1 Actinomycetota bacterium
CCCCGGTGCCGACGACCAGGGCGGGCAGGATGGTGAAGGGCACGCTCCCCGGCGGGTACTCGGTGGCCACGTCCCGGTAGGGCAGCTCGCCCTGGAACATCCGCTCCACCTTGGCCCCGTAGAAGCGGACGTCGCCGAACAAGGCGGCCGAGTACAGGCGCGGGTTGAGGGACACGACCAGCAGCACGGCCCGGGTGAGCAGCCACAGGCCGAGCACCAGCCAGTCGGTCGTGCCCTCCTGGGGCTGGTCGTGGCCGACGGTCCGGGCCCAGGCCAGGCCGCGCCGGGTGCCGCCCGCCGCCGCGGTCGCGGCTCGCATGCCCCCTTGCCCGCCTAGCCTCGGAACGTCGGCTGGGTGATGCCGGGCTGGGTGGGCGGCGGCAGCGACGGGCCGGGCTGGGTGGGCGGCGGCAGGGTCGGCTGAGGCTGCCCGGGGTTCTGCGGCGGCTGGGTCGGCTGGGGCACGGTCTGCGGCGGGGCCGTGGTGGTCGGGTTCAGGACCTGGCCGCCGAGGATCTCCGGTTGCGCGAAGGGCTGGTTGGGCCGGTTGCGGGTGGCCTGGTCCATGAAGTCGTGCCAGATCCGCGCGGGCAGCGACCCGCCGGACACGGCGGACAGCCCACGCACGTTGAGCAGCTTGTGGTTGTTGTCGTCGAAGCCCACCCAGACCGAGGTCACGAGGTCGGTGGTGTAGCCGACGAACCGGGCGTCGGTGTAGTTGTTGGTGGTGCCCGTCTTGCCGGCGACCTCGCGCCCGAACAGCCGGGCCGCGGTGCCGGTGCCACCCTCGACCGCGCCCCGCAGGACCATGTTCATGGTGTCGGCGTGCACCTGGGGGATCACCTGCCGGCCCTGCGGGCGGGTGTGGTCCTCCAGCACCCGGCCACGGGAGTCGACCACCTTCTCGACCAGGTGCGGGGTCTGGTGGATGCCGCGGTCGGCCCAGGTCCCGAAGGCCGACGCCAGCTGCAGGGTGGTGACCGACCCGGAGCCGAGCGCCTGGGAGAGGACCGGTTTGAGCAGGGGCGGGGCCTCGAGCGGGCGTGGGTCCCGGTCGGTCCCGGCCCGGCCGTCGAGCTCGGCCTCCAGGCCGTGGGCCCTGGCGAACTTGACCACCCGGTCGGGCCGCACCGTCTGCATCAACTGCACGTAGACGGTGTTGACCGACAGCCGGGTGGCGTCGCGCAGGGTCAGCGGGCCGTAGCTGGTGTCGCCGTAGTTCTTGAAGTCCTCGCCGTCGACGATCAGCTCGGACGGCCCGGGGAACACCGAGTTGACCGAGATGCCGTCGGTCAGCGCCTGGGCGAGCACGAACGGCTTCATGGTCGAGCCGGCCTGGCGGATGGAGTCGGTGGCGTAGTTCCACTGGCGCGACTTGTAGCTGCGGCCGCCGTACATGGCCCGGACTGCCCCGTTGCGGGGGTCGATGGCGACCAGCGCCGCCTTGGGGTCGGTCTTGGGGTTGTCCAGGATCCGCGTGACCGTCTGGTCGGCCAGGTCCTGCATCTTCAGGTCAAGGGTGGTCCGGACCCGCAGGCCGCCCGCGTTCACGGCGTCGGCGCCGTAGCGGGCGACCAGGTACTGGCGGACCTTCTCGAGGAAGAAGGGCGCCCGGGAGTTGGCGATCCCCTGGCGCTTGGCCGCCCAGGACACCCCGAGCTTGGAGGCCATGGCCGTGCGCCCGTCCTTGGCCGACAGCCAGCCACGGTCGACCATCGCCTGGAGGATGTAGTTGCGCCGGGCCTTGAGCGAGACCTGGTGGTCCTTCTTGCCGTAGAACTCGGGGCTGCGGATGACGCCGGCCAGCAGGGCCGACTGGCCCGGGCTGAGCGTCTCGACGGTCTCCCGCTTCTTGCCGGGGACCGAGAAGTAGGTGCGGGCGGCGGCGTCGATCCCGTAGGCCCCGCGGCCGAAGTAGACCGTGTTCATGTAGAACTCGAGGATCTGGTCCTTGGAGAACTTGCGCTCCAGCTTGACCGCGAGCACGGCCTCTTTGAGCTTGCGGAACAGGGTCCGGTCGCGGCCCACCCCGGGGAAGGCGTTCTTCACGTACTGCTGGGTGATGGTCGAGCCGCCCTCGGAGATCCGGCGGCGCAGCAGGTTGGCCGCGGTCGCCCGGGCCAGCCCGCGCCAGGAGATGGCCCCGTGCTCGTAGAAGTCACGGTCCTCGGCGGCCAGCATGGCCTGGCGGGTGTGCTCGGGGATCTTGTCCAGCTTCACCACCCGGCGGTTCTCCTGGACCGAGAGGGTGCCGATCTCGTGGCGGCCCGTCGCGTCCAGGAACACGATCGTCTGGGCGGTCGGGATCTCGGACGGCAGGGGCACGCGGGCGAAGGCGTAGATCAGCCCGACGACCGTGCCCGCGGCGACCGCCACGGCCGGCACGGCCAGCCACAGCGTCCAGCGCAGGATCTTGCGCAGGCGGGAGCGGGTGGGGGGTGGCTGCTTGCGCTCCTTGCCCTGCGGTCTTCCCTGCTGCTGGTGCCTGGCGGCCCGGGTGGGGGTGATCGGGGGTGCGGCCATAGCGCGAGCATGCTACCCCACTGCGGACTGGAAGCCGATTTCGGCCCAATCAGCCGACGTGGCGCCGCCCGAGCAGGTAGCGCTGAGCGAGGTGGTTCCAGTAGCAGGCGGTGCAGACCTCGACCACGTAGCAGGCCACCTCGTCCATGGAGCGGTGCAGGTCGGCGAGGCCGTTGCGGGGCCAGACGCGGCCGTTGGCCTGACGCAGGGCGTCCCCGAACACATAGGTCACGTGGACCAGGGGCCCGGTGGCGCAGACCGGGCAGGGGGTCGGGGTCTGCTCACCGACGTTGCGGGCCGCCCGCAGCAGCTCGGGGTGGGCGTCGCAGACGTCGTCGCGCGACAGACGTCCCCCGCGGAGCTCGGTGAGCTTCGCCCGCTTGGCCAGGGTGTAGTCGACGAGCCGCATCTCGGCGCCAGTGTACCCGGCCGCCGTCGCCACCACGGAGGTCACGACTTGGCGACGCGAGTTGACATACTCGCGTCGGCGTACCTATCGTCGTGATACATCGAGCCGATACATCGGTTCGACAAGCAGTAGTGAACCACAAGCAAGAGGGGACGTGCTCCGTGCTCGACCTGGCCGTGCTGGGGCTGCTCAAGGAGGCACCGATGTCGGGCTATGAGCTGAAGAAGCAGCTCACGCTCAAGCTCGGGGCCTTCTGGCGGGTGAGCTACGGGTCGCTGTACCCGTGCCTCAAGCGGCTGGCCGCCGAGGGCGCCCTCGAGGTCGAGCTCGCCCCCTTCACCTCGCGCAAGAAGCACGTCTACCAGCTCACCGATGACGGCAACCGCCTGTTCCACCGGCTCCTGGAGACGGCCGAAGGCCAGGACCTGGAGCAGGACCGGTTCTCCATGCGGCTGGCCTTCTTCCGCTACCTGCGGCCGGAGGCCCGCCTCTACCAGCTCGAGCGGCGGCGCGGCTACCTCCAGGAGCGGCTGGCCGACCTGCGCGCCTCGGTGCGCAGCGCCCGCGAGCGCATGGACGCCTACACCATCGAGCTGATGGACCACGGGCTGGACGAGCGCGAGCGCGAGATCGCGTGGCTCGACCGTCTGATCGCCCGCGAGCGCCGTTCCACCGAACCGCAGCACGAGCAGGACCTGGCTGAGCCACTGCCCGCGGCTCAGCTTCCCCAGTCCCCGCGCGACCCCCGCCTGCCCGCCCAGACCGGGTAGGCCGCGCACGTCTCAGGAGGAGACCAGAAACTGATGGGAAAGCTACGCGTCGCGATCGTCGGCGTGGGCAACTGCGCGTCGTCCCTGGTGCAGGGCGTGCACTTCTACGCCGGCGCCGAGCCGGGTGACCAGGTCCCCGGCCTGATGCACGTCGAGCTGGGCGGCTACCACGTCCGCGACATCGAGTTCGTGGCCGCCTTCGACGTCGATGCCAAGAAGGTCGGGCGCGACCTCTCCGAGGCCATCCGCTCCGGCGAGAACAACACCATCCAGTTCGCCGACGTGCCCCCGCTCGGGGTCGAGGTACAGCGCGGCCCGACCATGGACGGGCTCGGCAAGTACTACGCCGAGACCATCCACGAGTCCGACACCGCCCCGGTCGACGTGGCCGTGGCCCTGGCCGCCTCCGGCGCCGACGTGCTCGTCTGCTACCTGCCGGTCGGCTCCGAGGACGCCGCCCGCTTCTACGCCGAGCAGGCCCTCAAGGCCGGCGTGGCCTTCGTGAACTGCCTGCCGGTGTTCATCGCCGGCCGGCCCGAGTGGGCCGAGCGCTTCACCAGGGCCGGGGTGCCGATCATCGGCGACGACATCAAGTCGCAGGTCGGGGCGACCATCGTCCACCGCGTGCTCAGCCGCCTGATGGAGGACCGCGGCATCCACATCGACCGCACCTACCAGCTGAACTTCGGCGGCAACATGGACTTCATGAACATGCTGGAGCGCAGCCGGCTGGAGTCCAAGAAGATCTCCAAGACCCAGGCCGTCACCTCCCAGGTCGACCACGACCTGGGCAAGCGCAACGTCCACGTGGGGCCGAGCGACTACGTGCCCTGGCTGGACGACCGCAAGTGGTGCTACATCCGGGTCGAGGGCCGCGCCTTCGGCGACGTGCCCATCAACCTGGAGCTCAAGCTGGAGGTCTGGGACTCCCCCAACTCGGCCGGCGTGGTCATCGACGCCGTCCGCTGCGCCAAGCTGGCCCTGGACCGCGGGATCGGCGGGCCCCTGCTCGGCCCGGCCGCCTACTTCATGAAGTCGCCGCCGGTGCAGTACACCGACGACGAGGCCAGGCAGCTGGTCGAGGAGTTCGCCGCCGGCACCACGAGCTAGGAGACAGCGCAGTTGGGCACCAGTGACGGTCACTGGTGGCGTCATGGGGTCATCTACCAGATCTACCCGCGCAGCTTCGCCGACGCCAGCGGCGACGGCGTGGGTGACCTGGCCGGGATCGCCTCGCGGCTCGACCACCTGAACGACGGCACACCGGGGTCGCTCGGGGTGGACGCCATCTGGCTGTCGCCCTTCTACCCGTCGCCCATGGCCGACTTCGGGTACGACGTCGCCGACTACACCGACGTCGACCCCGTCTTCGGCACCCTGGACGACTTCGACCACCTGGTCGCCGAGGCCCACGCCCGCGGGATCCGGGTGGTGGTCGACCTGGTGCCCAACCACACCTCCGACCGCCACCCCTGGTTCCAGGAGTCGCGCTCGTCCCGGGACAACCCCAGGCGCGACTGGTACGTCTGGGCCGACTCGCGCCCGGACGGGGGGCCGCCCAACAACTGGATGAGCTCGTTCCCGCGGGCGGGCCGGGCCTGGACCTTCGACGACCACACCGGCCAGTGGTACCTGCACTCGTTCATGCCCTCCCAGCCCGACCTCAACTGGTGGAACCCCGAGGTCCGGGAGGCCATGGACCAGGTCATGCGGTTCTGGCTGGACCGGGGGGTGGACGGCTTCCGGGTCGACGTGGCCCACAAGATGGCCCACGATCCCGAGCTGCGCGACAACCCGCTGGTCGAGCTGGACGAGGACGACCTCGACGAGGCCCCCGAGGCCAGGTCCAGGCGGCTGGCCAAGCTGAAGTCCATCCCCCGCCGCGACGAGGACTGGCCCGAGGTCCACGAGATCCTGCGCCGGTTCCGGCGGACCCTGGACGCCTACGACGACCGCATGGCCGTCGGCGAGGTCTACCTCCTCGACCTGACGCGCCTGGCCCGCTACTACGGGTCCGGCCAGGACGAGTTCCACCTGGCCCACAACTTCGTGTTCCAGGCCCAGCCGTGGAAGGCCGAGGCCTTCCGGGCGGTGGTCGACGAGTTCACCGGCCTGCTGCCGGCCGGGGCCTGGCCGGCCTGGATGCTCAGCAACCACGACGTCTCCCGGATCGCCAGCCGCTACGACGAGGGCGGCAACGGCCGGGCCCGCGCCCGGGTGGCGGCCATGCTGCTGCTGACCCTGCGCGGCACCCCGTTCCTGTACATGGGCGACGAGATCGGCCAGGCCGACGGCGAGGTCCCGCCCGACCGGGTGGTCGACGTCGACGGCCGTGACCCCGAGCGCACCCCGGTCCAGTGGGACGCCACCCCCGGCGCCGGCTTCACCGCCGGCGACCCCTGGCTGCCGGCCGGCCCCGAGACGGCCAGGGTGAACGTCGCCGCCCAGCGCGACGACCCGGCGTCGATGCTGTCGCTGTACCGGCGCCTCGTCTGGTACCGCAAGGGCTCCGCCGCCCTCCACGGCGGCGGCTACCGCTCCCTGCCCGACGCCCCCGGTGGCTGCTACGCCTACGCCCGCACCGCCGGGGACGAGCGCCTGCTGGTGGCGCTCAACTGCACCGGCGAGCCGCTGGCGTACGAGGTCGGCGAGGCCGACCGGGGCCGCCTGGAGCTCTCCACCGACCCGTCCCGCCCCACCGGTGGGGAGCTGTCCCTGCGCCCCCTGCGCCTCGGCCCCGACGAGGGCGTGGTCGTCCGCCTACCCTGACGCCAGGCCCTCCTCCCGGGCCCAGGCCCGCAGCTCCTCGATGGCCTCCTCCTCGGCCATGGGACCGCGGTCGAGGCGAAGCTCCAGCAGGTGGGCCAGGGCCTTGCCGACCAGCGGGCCGGGCTTGATCCCGAGCAGGTCCATGACCTGGCGGCCGTCCAGGGGCGGCCGGATGCTGGCCAGCTCCTCCTCGGCCTCCAGCCGGGCGATCCGCTCCTCCAGCTCGTCGGAGTAGCCGGCGAGCTGCCTGGCCTTGAAGACGTTGCGGGTGGTGCAGTCCGAGCGGACCAGGAAGTTCAGCCGGTCGAGCAGGGGCCCGGCGTCGCGCACGTAGCGCCGCACGGCCGAGTCGCTCCAGCCCAGCCGGTAGGTGTGGAAGCGCAGGTGGAGCTGGACCAGCTGGCGCACGTCGGCGATGAAGTCGGCCGGGTAGCGCAGCTCGGTGAGGCGTTTCTCGGCCATCTTGGCCCCGACCACCTCGTGCAGGTGGAAGGTCACGCCCTCGGGGCCGACCTTGCGGGTCCGCGGCTTGCCGATGTCGTGCAGCAGGGCGGCCATGCGCAGGGTGAGGTCGGGCTCGTCGGCGTCGAAGGCGGTCGCCCGCTCCACCACGGCGATGGTGTGGCGCAGCACGTCCTTGTGCCGGTGGACCGGGTCCTGCTCGAGGGCCAGGGCGGGCAGCTCGGGCAGGAACTCGCCGGCCAGCCCGGTGTTCACGGCCAGCCACAGGCCCTTGGCCGGGACCCGGCCCAGCAGGAGCTTGCTCAGCTCGTCGCGGACCCGCTCGCGGGACACGATCTGGAGGCGGCCGCGGCGCTCGGCGATGGCGGCCAGGGTGTCGGGGGTCGGCACCAGCTCGAGCTGGGAGGCGAACCGGGCCGCCCGCAGCATGCGCAGCGGGTCGTCGTCGAAGGACACCTCCGGGCTGGAGGGGGTGCGCAGCCGCTTGGCGGCCAGGTCGGCCAGGCCCCCGTGGGGGTCGACGAAGGGACCGTCGGGCAGTTTCATGGCCATGGCGTTGACGCTGAAGTCGCGGCGGGCCAGGTCGTCGTCGATCGAGCGCCCGAAGGTGACCTCGGGCTTGCGCGAGTCCTCGCGGTAGGTGTCGGAGCGGAAGGTGGTGATCTCCAGGCGGAAGTCGCCCTTGCGGACCCCGACGGTGCCGTAGCGCACCCCCTGCAGCCACACCCCGTCGCTCCAGCTGCGGTTCCGGACCACGGCCAGGATCTGGTCCGGGGTGGCGTCGGTGGTCAGGTCGATGTCGGGCGAGCTGCGGTCGAGCAGGGCGTCGCGGACGGTCCCGCCGACCAGGTACAGCTCGTGCCCGTTGGCCTCGAAGCGCCGGCCGAGGTCGCGGACGACCTTGGCGAAGGGGGCCGCGTTCAGCAGGGCGCCGAGGGCCTCACGCTGGGCTGGGGAGAGCTCGGGCATGCCCGCAGCATACGCGTCCCCGCCTGGGGCCATTTCAAGTGGTTTACGCGCCGACAACCAGGGCAACCGATCGGAGAGGAGGTGGCCGGATGCCGGACACGAAGAAGATGAGCAGGGCCGAGGCCGGACGCAAGGGTGGCCAGACGACGAAGAAGCGCTACGGCGACGACTTCTTTGGGAAGATCGGCCGGATGGGCGGGAAGAAAGGCGGCGAGACGACCAAGCAGCGCTACGGGATCGAGTTCTACCAGAAGATCGGGCGCAAGGGCGGATCGCGCTGAGCGGGCCCCGGGAGGTCGGGGCGCAGCACTGAGGCCGGGGCTCTCCGCCCCGGCCTCCCGCTATACTCGGGACCGCTCGACCGCCGCGCTCGCATGCCTGGAGACCCCGTGCGATCAAGCATCGATGTCCACAATCACCTGCTCGCCGAGGACGTGGTCCACGAGCTCTCCCAGCTGGCGGGGCCGCTGCGCGACCTCTCGACCGCACCGGGTGTCCTCGGCCTGCCGCCCGTGGCCGTCGGCCGGCCGACCCTGCTGGCCGACGACGACGGCTGCGTGGTCGTGCTCGCCCCCGCCGACGCCGAGGTCGACACCGGCGGCGTCGCCGAGCTGCTCGGGCGGGACGGCCTCGGCCCGGTCACGCCCGACCGGGCCCCCGGCCTGACCGGATACCTGCTGCCCTTCGTCCCCCCGGTCGCCCTCGAGTGCCCCGCCACCCTGGTGGTGGACGAGCAGGTGGCCACCCAGGACGTCGTCTACGCGGCCGCCGGCGAGCCCGGCGTGATCCTCAAGGTCCACGGCGCCGACCTGGTCAAGGCGACCAGCGCCGTGGTCGCCCCGGTCACCAGGCAGGCGAACTGACCGTGCGGACCGCCCGTGCCGTCTCGGCCGGCGGGGTGGTCCTCGCCGAGCTGCGGCCGGACGCGCCCGTGGCCCTGGTCGCCCACCGGTCGGTCCGGGGCACGCTCCAGTGGACCCTGCCCAAGGGCGCCCAGGAGGAGGGCGAGACCGTCGAACAGACCGCCCTGCGCGAGGTCCGCGAGGAGACCGGCCTGGCGCCCGAGCTGGTCGGCCCCCTCGACACCATCGACTACTGGTTCGTGTGGGCGCCCGAACGGACCCGCTACCACAAGTTCGTCCACTACTTCCTGATGCGGGCCGTCGGCGGCGACTTCTCCGAGCACGACCACGAGATGGAGGACGCCGCCTGGTTCGAGCCGGACCAGGCCCGCCGGCGGATGTCGTTCGCCAACGAGCGCCGGCTGCTCGACCTGATCCCGGGCGTGCTCGCCACCCACGGCGCTGTCGGGCCGTGATCCGGATCCTGGCCGCGTTCGCCGTCGTGGTGGCCCTGCTGGCCGCCCCGGCCGCCGCCCAGACCCAGGAGGCGGCCCCGTCCTTCGAGGTCGTCCTGACCTCGATCTCCCCGGTGACCGGCCCGAGCGCCCCGCTCGGCTACCGGGTCGCGGTCCGCAACCGGGGCCAGGCCGCCGTCGGGAACCTGCACGTCACGGCGCGGCTGGGGCGGCCGGTGGACACCCGCTCGGCCCTGGCCACGGTGGTCGCCAACCCGGCCTCGGTCGCGGCCACCCGGCCCTTCGACGAGTTCCGGCCGGCCGTGGCCGAGGTCGCCGCCGGCGCCAGCGCCAAGCTCGAGCCGCGGCGGGTGCCGCTGCCGGCCGGGCTCGCCGACCAGCGGGCCGGGGTCGTCCTGCCCCTGGTCGTCACGGTCGACGCCCAGGGCCCGGGCGGCCAGGTCAGCGACAGCCTGACCACCTTCGTGGTCGACCTGCCGGCCCCGGCCCACTGGCCCCTGCGGGCGTCCCTGCTGGTGCCGGTGCGCGAGCCCACCCACCGCAACCCGGCCGGCGACTTCATCGACGACGGGCTGGCCGGGCTGCTCG
>DASZON010000079.1:0-2544 GCA_035550755.1 Actinomycetota bacterium
TTCTGGCGGGCGACCCGCCCGGTGACCTCGGCCGGCACCGGGTGGACGCCCGCTGGGAGCGGGTCGCCGGAGGTGGCCAGCCAGGCCACGGCCAGGGCCTGGGTGGCGAAGGTCAGGTCCATGACCTCGGCCGGGTGCGCCTCGGCGCAGCTCTGGCCGACCAGCCGCCCCTCGGCGAGCACCACGATCCGGTTGCCGCCGGGCAGGGTGTAGGCGACGGCCCCGGTCCGGACCTCGGTCGCGTCGACGGCGGCCCGGCGCAGGCCGGCCACGTCGATCTCGAGGTCGAAGTGGCCGGCGTTGGCGACCACGGCCCCGGTCGGCATGGCCGACAGGTGCTCAAGGGTGAGGGCGTCGCGGCCGCCGGTGACGGTCACGAACACCTCCCCCACCCGGGCCGCCTCGGCCACCGGCAGGACCTGGTAGCCCTCCATCACCGCCTCGAGGGCCCGCAGCGGGTCGATCTCGCACACCACCACCCGGGCGCCCATGCCCCGGGCCCGCAGGGCCAGCCCGCGGCCGCACCAGCCGTAGCCGACGACCACGAACACCTTCCCGGCGAGCAGGATGTTGGTCGCCCGCAGGATGCCGTCAAGGGTCGACTGGCCGGTGCCGTAGCGGTTGTCGAACAGGTGCTTGGTGGCGGCGTCGTTGACGGCCAGCAGCGGGTAGGCGAGCACGCCGTCGCGGGCCATGTTGCGGGCCCGCTGGACCCCGATGGTGGTCACCTCGGTGCCGCCGGCGACGCCGCCGAGCAGGTCGCGGCGGCGGGTGTGGACGGTGGCGGTGAGGTCGGCGCCGTCGTCCACGACCAGGGTCGGGCGGATCCCGAGGGAACCGTCGAGCTGCCGGGAGAAGGTGTCGCGGTCGGCGCCGTGGACGGCGAACACCGCCGCCCCCAGCTCGTCGTGGATGGCCGCGGCCACGTCGTCCTTGGTGGAGAGCGCGTTGGAGGCGCACAGGGCGAGCTCGGCCCCGCCGGCGTGAAGGGCCCGGCAGAGGTTGGCCGTCTCGGTGGTGACGTGCAGGCAGGCGGCGACCCGGTGGCCGGCCAGGGGCCGGGTCCGGGCCAGCTCCTCGGTCACGGCGGCGAGCACGGGCATCCGCGAGGCCGCGAAGTCGATCTTGCGCAGCCCCTCGGGGGCCAGGGCCGGGTCCTTGAGCAGCGTGTCCAGGGTGGGCACCCCTTCCGGTGTCAGGAGGCCAGGCGCAGCAGCCGCCGGGCCTTGGCGGTCTCGAAGTCGAGCGCGGTCCCCGGGCCGGACGGCCCGGTCGCCCGCAGCGCCGCCAGCCGGCGCAGCGACCCGGCGGCCTCGGGGTCCTCCAGGGCCCGAAGCCCGAAGGCCAGGGCCGCCGGGGTGACGCCGTAGCGGGCCTGGAGCTCGAGGGCGAGGGCGGCGGCGCGCAGGTCGCGCTCGCCGTAGTGGCGGTAGCCGCCGCCGGTCCGGGGCGGGTTGACCAGCCCCAGCTGCTCGGCGTAGCGCAGCATGCGGGCGCTGGTCCCGACCTGCCGGGCGGCGTCTCCGACTCGCATGGCGGCAGCCTACAAACCTTCACAATTTCTTGTCAAGGTTGCTGCCGGTAGCATCCGTCCATGGGGCAGGCCGACCTGATCGTCCTGGGCGCCGGGCCGGCCGGGGTCGGCGCCGCCTACCGCACCGCCCGGGCGGGGCACACGGTGGTCGTCCTGGAGCGGGCTCCCGGCCCCGGCGGGGCGGCGGCCAGCTTCGAGCTGGACGGGGTCCGGGTCGACCACGGCAGCCACCGGCTGCACCCGGCGATCGACCCCCGCATCCTGCACGACCTCCGCGGCCTGCTCGGCGACGAGCTCCAGCGGCGTCCCCGCAACGGCCGCATCTTCCTGGAGGGCCGCTGGATCCGGTTCCCGCTGCGCCCGGCCGACCTGGCCCGGCGGCTGCCGCCGTCGTTCGCGGCCGGCGCGGCCGCCGACGCCGCCACCGCCTGGGCCCGGCGGCCCCGGGCCGACACCTTCGCCGAGACCCTGCGGGCCGGGCTGGGCCCGACCATGTGCGAGCGCTTCTACTTCCCCTACGCCCGCAAGCTGTGGGGCCTCGACCCGAGCGAGCTGGCCGGCGAGCAGGCCCGGCGGCGGGTGTCGGCGGGCTCCCCAGGCCGGCTGCTGGCCCGGGTGGCCCGCGGGGCCGGCCGCGACGGCCCCTGGTTCTGGTACCCAAGGCACGGGTTCGGGTCGATCACCGAGTGCCTCGCCGCCGCGGCCGCCGACGCCGGGGCCGAGCTGCGCTACGGGGCCGCCGCCGAGCGGGTGGAGCTGCGCCCGGCGGGAGCCACCGTCACCCTGGCCGGCGGGGATCGGCTGGAGGCCCGCCGGGTCTGGTCGACCGTCCCCCTTCCCGCCCTGGCCCGGATGGCCGACCCGGCCCCGCCGGCGGCCGTGCTGGCCGCGGCCGCCGGGCTCGACTTCCGGGCCATGGTGCTGGTCTACCTGGTCCTGGACGGAGGCCGCTACAGCCCCTATGACGCCCACTACCTGCCCGACCCCGGCACCCCGGTGACCCGGGTATC
>DASZON010000080.1:0-19625 GCA_035550755.1 Actinomycetota bacterium
CCGGCCCAGGTTGTACTGGGCCGCCCCCAGGCTCATGGCCCCGAGCAGGTCGTCGGACCCGACCAGGTCGGGGGTCATGGCCTGGACGGCCGGCATGGCCACCGAGAAGGCGCACCCGGCGAGCAGGACGATCGCGGCCACGGCGCCCACCGACAGCTGGTCGGTGGCGGCCAGCGCGGTCAGGACGGACGCCAGCAGGGTCTGGAACAGGGTCACCGCGATCAGGAACCGTCGCCGGTCGAAGCGGTCGGCGAGGGCGCCCCCGAACGGGCCCAGCAGCACCGTCGGCACGTAGGTGAGGGCGGCCACCGTGCCCGTCCAGGCGGCCTGCCCGGTGGCCTGGGTCACGTAGACGCCGATGGCCACTGTCTCCATCCAGGTGCCGATGTTGGAGACGAAGCTCCCCGTCCAGACGGTGGCGAAGGCCCGGTGCCGGAACGGCCGGAACGGCGACACCCGGGTCGGGTGAGCTGGGCTGGTCACCCGGCCAGGCTACCCCGGCCGGGTCCGGCGCCGCCGGGGCGCTACTCCAGGGCGGCCCCGAAGAAGTCGTTCGTCTCGGCGGCGCCGCCGAGGCCCCCGGCACCCTGGGTGAACACGGGCCCGGGCGAGACCGTGCCGCCGGGGCCGCCCGAGGCGGTGAACACGCTGACCGCCCCGGCGAGCGCCGCCGCCCCGACCGCCTCCCCGGGCGCGCCGACGGCCAGGTCGAAGAACCCGTTGTTGTCGAAGTCGTGCAGGAAGAACCCGCCGGCGATGGCCGCCCCGAACTGGTCCCCGTCCTCGGGGTTGGCCTGGGTCACCAGGGTCCCGCCGCCCGGGCCGGCCGCCGACCCGGCCAGCAGGTTGACCGCCCCGGCCTCGGCGTCGGGCCCGAGGTCCTCGCCGGGGGTGCCCACGGCCAGGTCCCACTGGCCGATGCCGTTGCTGTCGGTCGGCGCCACCGCGGCCCCGAACTCGTCGAAGCTCTCGGGGGCACCCGGGATCCCGGCCGTCCCCTGGAACAGCAGCCGCTCGTTGGCCAGCCCGCCCGGCGGCCCGTTGAACACGCTGACGGCGCCGGCGGCCTGGCGGCCGTTGACCGTCTCGCCGGGAGCGCCGGCGGCGACGTCGTCGCCGGCGGTGTCGTCGAAGTCGCCGGTGGCCACGGCCAGCCCGAACAGGTCGAGGGGCTCGGGGTTGCCCTGGGTGGCCACGGCCCCGGCGGCAAGGCCGCCCGGCGAGCCGGCGAGCAGGTTGACCGCCCCGGCGTTGAGGGTGGCCCCGACGTCCTCACCCGGAGCCCCGACCACCAGGTCGGCGATGGCGTCGCCGCCCAGGACGCCGCTGGCCAGGGCGGAGCCGAAGGCGTCGCCGGTCTCGGCGGTCCCGCCGGCGCCGCCGCCCTGGAACAGGGTCTGGCTGCCGGCGGTGGTCAGCCCGGCCGGCGAGCCGAACAGGACGGTCACGGCCCCGGCGTTGCCGGTGGCGCCGATGTCCTCGCCCGGGGCGCCGACGGCCAGGTCGAAGACGCCGTCGTCGTCGAAGTCGCCCGCCGCCAGCGCCGCCCCGTACTGGTCGCCCGCCTCGGCATTGGACTGGGTGAACAGCGGCCCGCCGGTGAGGCCGCCGCTGGAGCCCATGAGCACGTTGACCGCGCCGGCGGCGACCACGGAGCCGACCGCCTCCCCGGGCGCCCCCACGGCCAGGTCGAAGATGCCGTCGCCGTCGAAGTCGCCCTTGGCCACGGCCGAGCCGAACTGGTCGCCGTCCTCCAGGCTGCCCCCGACCCCGCCGCTGCCCTGGAAGAACACGTCCAGGCTGGCCTCCAGCCCGGACGCCGACCCGTAGAGCACGTTCAGGGCGCCGGCGTCGGTGGCGCCGCCCACGTCCTCCAAGGGGGCGCCGACGCCCAGGTCGGCGAAGCCGTCGTCGTTGAAGTCGACCACCGTGGCCTCCTGGGCGACCCGGGCCCGCTCGGGCGCGCCAGCGGCGGGCGGGGCGGTCACCAGCAGGGTCAGCAGGCCGGCAAGGGCCGTCACCACGGCCGCACGTCGCATCTCCATCACCTCTCCAACCAGGGCAACCGGGGCTAGGCTGCGCGCCCGGACCCCGCGTGTCCAGGGGCTTCGGGAGGATCAACCGGCCCGGCTGGTTTTCGGGCCGGGCGGGGATGCCCTCCCCGCTCCGGGGCGGAACCGGCTACCCTGCCTGGCATGGGCAAGCTGCTTGACCTCGACGCCACCGACCTGCCGGCGCTGCGTGACCCGTTCCTGGTCCTGCACCTCCACGGCTGGACCGACGCCGGGCTGGCCGCCCAGACGGCGGCCGTGTTCCTGCGCTCGCGCTGGAACGCCACCGTCCTGGCCACCTTCGACGCCGACGAGCTGATCGACTTCCGGGCCCGGCGGCCGGTGGTCCGGCTGGCCGGCGGCACCATCGAGGAGGTGACCTGGTCGCCGACCGAGCTGCTGATGGCCTCCGGCGGTGGGGAGCGGGACGCCCTGCTGCTGCTCGGGCCCGAGCCCGACTTCCGCTGGCGGGCGTTCGGCGACGAGGTGGTCGAGGCCTGCCGGCGCCTCGGGGTGGTGGAGGTGTTCGGGCTGGGCGCCTTCCCTGCCCCGGCCCTGCACACCGACCCGGTCGCCGTGGTCGGGACCTCGGCGGACTCCGACCTGGCGGCCCGGCTGGAGACGGTCCCGGCGATCGTCGAGCTGTCCTCGGGCATCCAGACGGTGCTGGAGGAGCGGCTGCATCGGGCCGGGATCCCGGCCACCGGGCTGTGGGCCCGGGTACCGCCGTACCTGGCCGGGGGCACCCACCCGCCGGCCGCCCTGGCCCTGGTCCAGACCCTGGCCCGCCTGACCGGGACCCAGATCGAGACCACCGAGCTGGAGGCGGCCACCAAGGACCACCTGGAGCAGGTCGAGCAGGCCATCCGCGAGCGGCCGCAGATCGCCGAGTTCGTCGACCAGATCCGCGGCATGGTCGAGCAGGGCGCCGACGAGCGCATCCCCTCCGGCGACGAGATCGCCGCCGAGCTGGAGCGCTTCCTCCAGAACCCCCCCGAGGGCGGCGAGCCGCCCCGCTAGCTCTCGCGGAGCACGTAGCCGGCGCCCCGGACGGTGTGGAGCAGGCGCGGTTCGCCGCCCGCCTCGAGCTTGCGCCGCAGGTACAGGACGTAGACCTCGACCACGTTGGTGTCGGGGGCGAAGTCGTAGCCCCAGACCCGGGCCAGCAGCTCCTCGCGCCGCAGGACCTGGCGGGGGCGGAGCAGGAAGGCCAGCAACAGCTCGAACTCCCGCCGGGTCAGGTCGATGCGGCGACCGCTCCGCGACACCTCCAGCGACATCCGGTCCACGACCAGGTCACCCATGCGCAGCACCTGGTCGCTGCGCTCGCGGTGGCGCCGGCGCAGCACCGCCCGGACCCGGGCCAGCAGCTCCTCGAGGGCGAACGGGCGGCCAAGGCAGTCGTCGGCGCCCGCCTCCAGCCCCTGGACCCGCTGGCCGACCCCGGCCGGGGCGGTGAGCAGGATGATCGGGGTCTCGTCGCCGGTCGCGCGCAGCCGCCGGCAGACCTCCAGCCCCTCCAGCCCGGGCGGGCCGGCGTCGAGCAGGATGCAGTCCACCGGAGTCTGGCGCAGCAGGTCGAGGGCGCGCTCGCCGTCCCCGGCGACGGTGACGCGGAAGCCCTCACGTTCCAGCACGGTGCGGATACCGTCGTCATCGTCGACGACCAGGAGCGAACTCGCCATGCGCGCCTCGCTGACGCTGGTCGGAGGGCGGCCCAGCCCCGGCCGCCCGGCAGCACCCTTGATACCGCCCGAAGCTGGGACATTCCTGTGTGCCCAATTAGAAGCCGGTAAGAGTTCCCTGCTGTCAACAGGGGTTGACAGCAGGGAACGTGTCAACCTAGGATGACAGCCATGGACAAGGCAACGGAGCTGGCGAGCGCGGTGGACAGCAAGGACCCGCGGGTCGGGCTGCGGGCGGTGGCCGCCCTGCGGCGGCTGCTCGAGCAGCTGGAGACCCTGCAGGTGGCCAACGCCCGTGACGCCGGCTGGTCATGGCAGGAGATCGCCGCCGAGCTCGGGGTGAGCCGGCAGGCGGTCCACAAGAAGCACGCGGCCCGCCGGGGCCTGTTGCGGAGGGACTGAATGTTCGAGCGTTTCACCGATCGTGCCCGCTCGGTGACCGTGGACGCCCAGGCGGCGGCCAGGCGCCTGGGGCATGGCCACATCGGCACCGAGCACCTCCTGCTCGGCCTGCTGGAGGGTGACGGCGTCGCCGCCCGGGTGCTGGCCGGGCTGGGGATCACCGGGGCGGCGGTCGAGCGCGAGATCCTGGCCGAGGTCGGGCCGGGCCCGCTCGGCGCCTCCGACGCCGAGGCGCTCGGTGCCATCGGGATCGACCTGGACGAGGTCCGCCGGCGGCTGGAGGAGAGCTTCGGCCCTGGCGCCCTGTACTGGCACCCCGACCCGCGCTGCCGGCGCGGGCGGCTGCGGCCCGGCGGGCACATCCCGTTCACCCCCCGGAGCAAGAAGGTGCTCGAGCTCAGCCTGCGCGAGGCGCTGGCCCTCAAGCACAAGTACATCGGCACCGAGCACATCCTGCTCGGCCTGGTCCGCGAGGGCGAGGGCCTGGCCATGCTGATCCTGACCCGCCTCGGCGCCGGCGCCCAGGTCGTCCGGGCCCGGGTGCTGGACGCCCTGCGGGCGACCGGCTGAGTCCCGGCGCCGCCCGTCAGGCGGTGCGGCCGAAGGCGGCCAGCAGGACCGTCTGGGCGCCGGCCCCCGGGGGGGTCTCGGCCCGGGGGCCGATCGCCCCGATGGAGCGGTAGAGGTCCTCCATGGAGGCGAACCAGGCGGCGCAGGCGTCGACCAGCCCGGGGTCGAGCCGGTCGTCGGCGCCGATCGCCCGAGCCAGGTCCCAGGCGTGGATCAGGTGGTCGGCGAACAGCTGCGACACGTACTCCCGGGCCGGGGTGGGCCCGCTGGACAGGTCGACGATCCGGTCGATGGCGCCGTCGGCCCCCACGGCCTGGACAGCCTCGGCCGACGACTCGTCCCAGGCCTGCTTGGGACGGTCGCCGAGCAGGTCGCCCTCGTAGCGGTCGCCGACCTCGGCGATCGCGCGGCCGTTCATCAGCGGGACCGTCCAGCGGTTCTCGTACACGAGGTGGTTGACCAGCTGGCGCACGTTCCAGTCGCTGCACGGGGTGGGCAGCTCCCACTGGTCGTCGGCCACGGCCTTGACCCTGGCCCCGAACTCCTCCACGGCCCTGCGGTGCAGGTCCACCTGGTCGGCAGTCATCGGTGCTCCTTTCGGCGAGGTTTCCGGGAGCCTATCGCCCGGGCGTTGCAGCTCCCTTGCAGCGGCCGGCGCGCTACTCGTAGCGCAGGGCCATGATCGGCTGCATCCGGGCCGCCTTGCGAGCCGGCCAGACGCCGGAGAACATCCCGACGGCCACGCTGACGCCGAAGGCCAGGGCGACCGACCAGCCGGTGATGGCCGCCGGCACGGGCGAGAACCGCCCGACCAGCAGGGCGGAGCCGATGCCGAGGAGGATCCCGGCGACCCCGCCGCTGACCGTCAGGGCGACGGCCTCGAGCAGGAACTGGCGCAGGACGTCGCGGGTGCGGGCCCCGACGGCCTTGCGCAGCCCGATCTCGCGGGTCCGCTCGGACACGCTGACCAGCATGATGTTCATCACCCCGACCCCGCCGACGACCAGCGAGATGCCGGCGATCGAGGCCAGGACCAGGGTCAGGATGCCGAGGATGCGCCCGACCACGCCGAGGATGTCCTGCTGGGTGAGGACCTGGTACTCCTGCTCGGGATGGGCCCGGGTCACGACCTCGCGGATGATCGCCTGCTCCTCGTCGATCTGGTCGGTGGTGGGCGCCTTGACCGCGATCCCGTCGACCCGGCTGACCCCGAACAGGCGCTGGGCGGCGGTCACGGGCACGAACAGCTCGGCGTCGCGGGCCACCCCGAACGCGGTCCCGACCCGGCTCATCACCCCCACCACCCGGAAGCGGACCCCGCCGACCGTGACCGACTTGCCGATCGGGTCGCGGCCGGGGAACAGGCTGTCGGCCGGGTCGGCCCCGAGCACGGCCACCCGGCGCCGGGTCTCGACGTCGGCGGCGGTGAAGAAGGCGCCCCTGGCCACGGTGCGGTCGAACACCAGCGGGACGGTGTCGGTGGTGCCCTGGACGTTGACCGTGGCCCGGCGGGTCCCGACCCGGGCGATCTCGCCCGAGGCGACGGTGGCCGCCACCCGGCGGGGGTCGCCGATGGCGTCGCCGACGCGCCGCACGTCCTCCAGGCCGAGCCGGGACACGGCCGGGGCGGAGCCGAAGGACAGGTTGCCGGGGGCCACGAACAGGATGTTGGAGCCGAGCGACTCGACCCCGGAGGTGACCTCGTCGCGGGCCCCGCTGCCGATCGACACCAGCAGGACCACGCTGGCCACGCCGATCACCACCCCGAGCATGGTCAGCCCGGAGCGGAGCTTGTTGGCCCGCAGGGCCTCCCAGGCGATCCGGATGGCCTCGAGGGTGCTCACCGGGCGGGCTCCCGGTCGGCCAGGCGGCCGTCGTGGAGGGTGACCCGGCGGCGGAACCGGGCCGCGACCCCGGGGTCGTGGGTGACCACCACCACCGCCACCCCACGCTCGTCGTGGAGGCCGGAGAGGAGCTCCAGCACCTCCTCGCCCGAGCCCGAGTCGAGGTTGCCGGTGGGCTCGTCGGCCAGCAGCATGGCCGGCTCGGTGACCAGGGCCCTGGCGATGGCCACCCGCTGCTGCTCGCCTCCCGAGAGCTGGGAGGGCCGGTGCTGGAGCCGGTGCCCGAGCCCGACCGAGGTGAGGGCTTCGGTGGCCAGCCGCCGGCGCTCGACCCGCCCAAGGCCCCGGTAGACCAGCGGCAGGCCGACGTTGGCCACGGCCGGGGTGCGGGCCAGGAGCTGGAAGTTCTGGAAGACGAAGCCGACGACCCGGTTGCGGACCGCGGCCAGCTCGTCCTCGGACAGTCCGGTGACCTCGCGGCCGTCGAAGCGCAGGGTCCCCGAGGTCGGCCGGTCGAGGCCGCCCAGCAGCCCCAGCAGGGTCGACTTGCCCGACCCGCTGGGGCCCATGATGGCCACCGAGTCGCCCCGCTCCACCACCAGATCGACCCCGTCGAGGGCCCGCACCTCGACCCCGTCGAGGCGGTACACCTTGGTCACGCCGACGGCCTCCACCACCGGGGTGCTGGGCTCGAGCCCCCCGGGCTCCCCGACCACCGGCGGGCCGGGCATCAGCCGCCCGGCCCCGGCCAGTCCTGGCCGTCGCGCAGGCGCTCGGCCCCCCGCGACACCACCCGCTCGCCCTCGCGGAGCCCGGAGGCGACGGCCACCCGGTCCTCGCCGTCGGCGGCCACCTGGACCGGGCGCAGCCGGACCTTGCCGTCCTCGACCACGAACACGGCCTGGCCGCCGGCCCGGCCGACCAGGGCCGACCCGGGCACCGAGAGCCGGTCGGTGGAGCGGCGGACCTCGATGGCGGCGGTGGCCGTCATCCCCACCCGGGGCACCGGCTCGGTGCCTCCGGCCGGGGTCGCCTCGGCGTCGCCGAGGACCAGGTCGACCTGGTAGGTGACCCCGCCGGCGGTCGACTGGCCACCGGCCGGGGCGACCGCGACCCGGCGGACCTTGGCCGGGAAGGTCGCCTGAGGGAACGCGTCCAGCTCCACCTGGGCCTTCTGGCCCGGCTTGACCAGGGCGATGTCGGTCTCGTCGACCTCGGCGGCGACCAGCAGGTCGCTGACGTCGAAGACGGTGGCCACGGTCTGGCCGGCGGTCACCTCGGCCCCGACCCGCAGCGGCGGCCCGGTCGGGGCCGCCTGGGCGGAGCCGCCGCCGAGCCCCTGGAGGGCCTCTTCGGCGCCCTCGGGCAGCCCCTGGATCTGGGGCAGGCTGGTCCCGCCGCCCCCGCTCCGGCCCAGCTGGACGGTGCCGGCCAGCGGCGCCCGCAGGGTCAGGCGCTCCTGCTGGTCGCGGGCCAGCTCCAGGGCCAGCTCGGCCTGGCTCCGCTGGGCCGCGCTGGCCGCCTCGATCGAGCTCCGCAGCGAGGCCGCCTGGGCGTCGGCCGCGGCCGCCGCGTCCCCGGCCGCCTGGTCGGCCTGGCGCTCCAGCCGGGCCACCCGCACCTGGGCCCGGTCGATCCGCGCCTCCAGCCGGGCCCGCTGCGCCCTCGGCACCAGCGGCAGGGCCGACCGCAGGGCCGCGATCACCGCCGAGCTGGTCGCCGTGACCTGGGACTGCACCTCCCGGAAGGCCTCGAGCGCCGCCCCCGTGGGCAGGGTCGGCGCCACCCCGCCGAGCGACGACGCCGCGTCCACCGCCGCCTGGGCCTGCCGCACCTGCTCGTCCACCTGGTCCGACGACAGCTCGGCGACCAGCTGCCCCTCCTCGACCGCCTGGCCGTCCTTGACCACCAGCCGCTCGACCCTGGCCGCGGCCGGCGCCTTCAGCTCCGCCTGCCCGACCGCCTGCACCGCCCCCGGCGCATCGACCCGCTCCACCACGTCGGCCACCCGCGCCGGCTCGGCCGCGTACCGCCCCGAATCCCCCGAGCGGCATCCCCCGACCACGAGCAGGACGACGAGCGCGGCGGCCCCCCCGGCAACCCCACGCCGCATCCGCCACCCTTTCCTCGCCGGCCACCACCCCGGCCAGCATAGATGCGCCCGGGTGGTTCTGCGCCGGTCAGCGCTTCACGAGGTTGGAGAGGAAGAAGTAGAGGTTGGCGGGGCGCTCGGCGAGGCGGCGCATGAAGTAGGGGTACCACTGGGTGCCGTAGGGGAGGTAGACGCGGAGGCGGTAGCCTTCGGCGACGACCTGCTGCTGGAGGTCGCGGCGGACGCCGTAGAGCATCTGGAACTCGAAGCTGCCGCGGTCACGCTGGTGACGGGCGACCAGGGTCCTGGTGAGCCGGACCATGGCCGGGTCGTGGGTGGCCACCATGGGGTAGGGGTTGGTAGCCAGGAGGTCGTCGAGCATGCGGGCATACGCCTGGTCGACGCTGGCCTTCTGGGGGTAGGCGACCTCGGGGGACTCCTGGTAGGCGCCCTTGACCAGGCGGACGGGGATGCCGAGGCGGTTGAGGCGCTCCAGGTCGTCGCGGCTGCGGTAGAGGTAGGACTGGACGCAGACGCCGACGTTGTCGTAGTCGCGCTTGAGGGCCTCGACGATGTCGAGGGTGCGGCCGACGTAGACGGCGGCCTCCATGTCGACCCCGACCATGGCGCCGACCTCCTTGCCGCGGGCGGCGACCTTGGAGGCCTCCTCGAGGGCGAGGTCCGGGTCGATGTCGAGGCCGAGGGCGGTCAGCTTGACCGAGATGTTGGCGTCCATGCCGCGGTCCTGGATGCGGTCGATGGCGGCCAGGTAGGAGGCGGTGGACTCGCGGGCGTTGGCCTCGGACTCGGTGTTCTCGCCCAGGTGGTCGAGGGCGACCGACATCCCGGCGGCGTTGAGGGCGCGGATCGCGGCTTCGGCCTCCTCGAGCGTGTGGCCGGCGATGAACCGGTCCGCGACCCGCCGGGCGATCGGGTTGGCGGTGACCTGCCGCTGCAGGAACCCCGAACCCGCCGCCTTCAGCAACGTCGCCTTCAGCATGGCCCCAACCATACCCCGCCGGGGGCGGCGTGGCGGGTCAGTCTCGGGTCATGGGGGCTGGTTCGCGTGCCGGTTCCGCGGCCGGCTCGACGGTGTCGACGTCGCGGCGGTTGCGGCGGACGGCGAGCACCACGGCGGCCAACACGGCGACCAGGACGAGCGCGGCCACCGCGAGCCGCGACACGGTGATGGCGTAGGTGACGGCGGCGACCATGGCCGCGGCCGGCATGGTGAGGATCCAGGCCCAGACGATGCGGCCGGCGACGCCCCAGCGGACCGCCGACAAGCGCCGGGTGGCGCCGACCCCGACGATGGCGCCGGTGATGGTGTGGGTGGTGGAGACGGGGATGCCGAGGAAGGTGGCCAGGTACAGCGAGCAGGCGGCGGCCGTCTCGGCCGAGAAGCCGCCGACCGGCTTGAGGGCGGTGATCCGCTGACCGAGGGTCTTGACGATCCGCCAGCCACCCGACAGGGTCCCGAGCGCGATCGCCGAGTAGGCGGAGATCACGACCCAGTTCGGGACCGGCAGGTCGCCGTTGGCCTGGAGCTGGAGGTGGCCGGAGCCGACCAGCAGGGCGGCGATGATCCCCATGGTCTTCTGGGCGTCGTTGCCGCCGTGGCCGAGGCTGAAGGCGGCCGCCGACACCAGCTGGAGGCGGCGGAACAGGCCGTCGACCCTCGCCGGGGTGCTGCGCCGGAACAGCCACAGGTTGACCAGCATGAGCAGGAACCCGAGCACCATGCCGAACAGCGGCGACAGGACGATGAACAGGGCCGTCTTCTCCAGGCTGGCCGTGTTGAGGACGCTGAAGCCGGCCTTGGCGATCCCGGCGCCGGCGAAGCCGCCGATGAGGGCGTGCGAGGAGGAGGTCGGCAGCCCCAGCCACCAGGTGGTGAGGTTCCAGGCGATGGCCCCGACGAGCCCGGCGAAGATCACCGCCTCCGAGACCACGCCGGAGTCGACGGTCTTGCCCACGGTGTTGGCCACCTCGGTGTGGAACACGAAGTAGGCGGCGAAGTTGAAGAACGCCGCCCACAGGACCGCGATCCGGGGCGTCAGCACCCTGGTCGAGACCACGGTGGCGATCGAGTTGGCGGCGTCGTGGAAGCCGTTGGTGTAGTCGAAGACCAGCGCCAGGATGACGATGGCGATGACGCTGAGCAGCGCCAGGTCAGGCATGCTTGATGATCACGGTCTCCACCGTGTGGGCGACATGCTCGAAGTCGTCCAGGGCCTCCTCGAGCTGCTCGACGATGTCCTTCCACATGAGCACGTAGCGGGCCGGGTGCTCGGCGGTGAAGTTGTAGAGATCGGCCCGGGCCCGCCGGTACAGCCGGTCGCCCTCGTTCTCCAGCTCGTTGATGCTGATGAGGTAGTTGCGCAGCGGCTCCTGCTTGAGCCCGCGCAGGTTGCGGATGCCGTCGGCGGTCGCCCTGGCCGCCCGGTCGATCAGCCGCGCCTGCTCGACCACGGCGTCCAGCGGGTCCATGACCTTGTGCAGGACCAGCATGTCGGCCGCGGCCTCGATGGCGTCGAGCACGTCGTCCAGCTGGCCGGCCAGGGCGTGGATGTCCTCGCGGTCGAACGGGGTGATGAAGGTGGCGTTCAGCCGCGAGTAGATGGCATGGGTCAGCCGGTCGCCCTCGTGCTCGGCCTCGACCAGCCGCTTGGCCTTCATCTCCGGGTCGACGAAGTCCTCGACCATGTCCAGCAGCTGCCGCGCGGCGTCGGCGAGGTTGGCCGCAACCTCGTCGAACAGGTCGAAGTACGACTCTTCGCGGGGAAAGATCCGGAGCTTCATACGTCCTCCCGTTCCTTGGGGAGCACGCAGAGACTACACGTCCGTCTAGCCGTTTGATCCCGGATACGCGGGCACACGGATGGAACGGGACGGGGGGGTCAGGCGATAGCCGACGCCTCGGACGGTCCTGATGATGCGTGGGCTCTCCTGGTTGTCGCCGAGCCGGACGCGCAGGCGCTTGATGTGGACGGCGAGCGTGTTGGACCGGTGGCCGCCGGACCGGCCCCAGACGGTGCGGTAGATCTGCTCCGGCGTCAGGACCCGGTCGGCGTGGACCATCAGGAAGCGCAGCAGCTCGTACTCGCGCAGGGGGAGCCGGATCGACCGGCCGTACAGGTGGACCTCATGGGTCGCGGGATCCAGGCGCAGGGCGCCACACACGATCGGCGGCTCCAGCATGCCGGTGCTGTCCGGACGGATGGCCCGCATGATCGGGATCAGCTCGTTGAGCCGGTAGGGCCGCGCGATACAGGCCGTGGCACCGGAGGCGAGCGCCGCCCCCGCCTGGTCGCCCTGGCCGTCGCCGATGCCGACCAGCAACGGGATGTCCGTGCGCCGGGCCAGGACCTGGACCACCTCGGCGCCGGTGAGGTCACCGGGCTCGGCGGCGACCAGGACCGCGTCCGGGTGGAGCGTGCCGGCGGCGACAAGGGCGTCGGCCGCGCCGATGCAGACCTCCACGTCGACATGGTGGCGGGCCAGCTCCGAGGCGAGCTCGTCGGCCACGTCCTGGTCCGGGTCGGCGATGACCAGGAGGAACCGGGAACGCCACCTGCTCCAGGCGTCCCTGGACGGGACCGTGGCTCTGGAACCCGGCCTGTCCGGCATGGCTAGCCGAAGCGGCCGGTGACGTAGGCCTCGGTGCGGTCGTCCGCGGGATTGGTGAAGATGCGGTCGGTGTCGTCGAATTCGACCAGCCGCCCGTGGCGGACCTGCCGTTCGTCGACCTCGGCGGTGAAGAAGGCGGTGAAATGGCTGACCCGTGCCGCCTGCTGCATGTTGTGGGTGACGATGACGATGGTGTAGGTCTCCGCCAGGTCGCGCATGAGGTCTTCGATCTTGGCTGTGGAGATCGGGTCGAGCGAGGAGCACGGCTCGTCCATGAGGATCACCTCGGGCTGCACCGCGATGGCGCGGGCGATGCAGAGCCGTTGCTGCTGGCCCCCGGACAGCGCGAACGCGCTGGTCTTGAGCTTGTCCTTGACCTCGTCCCAGAGCGCGGCGCCGGTGAGCGCCCGTTCGACCTGGTCGTCGAGCCGGTCCTTGAGGCCGTTGATGCGCAGGCCGTAGGCGATGTTGTCGTAGATGGACTTGGGGAACGGGTTGGGCTTCTGGAAGACCATGCCGATGCGGCGCCGGACCTGGATCGGGTCGACCCCGGCGGCGTAGATGTCCTGGCCGTGGAAGGTGACCGTGCCGCTGACCCGCGCGCCCGCGATGAGGTCGTTCATCCGGTTCAGCGCCCGCAGGACGGTCGACTTGCCGCACCCGGAGGGCCCGATCATCGCGGTGATCCGGTTCTGGCCGATCGGCAGGTTGGTGTCGCGGACCGCCTCGAAGTCGCCGTAGAAGACGCTCACCCCGCGCAGCTCCATCAGCGGCCGCGGCGACTCCTTCCGCTGCTCGCTGTCCTGAGCTCCCGGGGCGGTTGCCGGCGGGGCGAGGTGCACCTGAGGCGCTCCCGGCATGGAGGGATCGGGCATCTCAACGCTCCTTGATGGCAAAGCGGCTGACCACGACTCTGGCGAGGACCGTGAAGACGAACACGATGACCACCAGCGTCACGGCCGCCCCCCAGGCACGTTCCTGGGCGCCTTCGAACGGCTGGCTGGCGTTGCGGAAGATCTGGGCGGGCAGCGCGGTGTTCTGCCCGCTGAAGAGGTTGGGGTTCACCGTGAAGGCGATGCCGATGGTCGCGACCAGGGGGGCGGTCTCGCCGGCGGCCCGCGCGACGGCGAGCAGCGCGCCGCTGGCGATCCCGGAGACCGCCGCCGGCAGGACCACCGTCAGGATGGTGCGCCACTTCCGGGCGCCCAGCGCCAGGCTCGCCTGGCGCAGGTCGTCGGGGACCAGGCGCAGGATCTCCTCGCTGCTGCGGATGACGATTGGCAGCATCAGGCAGGCCAGGGCCAGCGAGCCGGCGAAGCCGGTCTGCTCGCCGGTCGCGACCACGACGACGGTGTAGATGAACAGGCCCATCACGATGGACGGGACCCCGGTCATGACGTCGGCCATGGTGCGGATGACCTGTGCCAGCGGCTTCTGCTTGCCGTACTCGTTGAGGTAGATGGCGCCGAAGACGCCGAGCGGGATCGCCATGAGCGCCGCCATGCCGGTGATCAGGAAGGTGCCGACGATCGCGGGCGCCATGCCCGGGCCGTGCCGCCGGTAGGAGTTGGGGATGTCCTCGGTGAGGAACTGCCAGCTCAGGAGCTCGAACCCCCGCGCCAGGACCGAGACGGTCACCCAGGCCAGCGGCACCACGGCGACGACCAGGGCGAGCGTGATGGCCACCATGGCGACCCGGTTGGTGATCCGGCGACGCGGCGCCAGGGCCGCGCGGCGCAGGCTCGGCGGGCCGACGTCGGCTCGCTCGGCGGGTGGGACGGTCGTGGTCATGTCGCCGCTCCGCGGAGCTGGACCTCGGCGCGGCGGACGACCAGCCGCGCGGCCAGGTTGACCACCACCGTCAACGCGAACAGCACGACGCCCAGGCCGATCAGCGCGGCGGTGAACGTCCCGCTCGACTCGCCGAACTGCTGGACGATGACCGCGGCCATGCTGTTGCCGCCGGCGAAGACGTTGGGGGTGATGTTGGTCGCGCCGCCGATGACCAGGGAGACCGCGATGGTCTCGCCCATGGCTCGGCCCAGGCCCAGCATGACCGCGCCCACCAGGCCGCCGAAGCTGTGGGGGAAGACCGCCCCGGTGATCATCTCCCACTGGGTGGCGCCGAGGGCGAAGGCGGCGTCCTTGTTCGCCTGCGGCACGGTGCTGAGCACCTCCCGGCTGATGGAGGTGACGATCGGGACGATCATGATCGCGAGGATGATCCCGGCGGTCATGAAGCTCCGCCCGGTGCCGACCGGCTCGCCGAAGATGCTGTTGAGCCCCGGGATGGGGGCGGCGACGTCGTGGACCCACCGGTACACGTGGACCAGCAGCGGGGCCAGGACCAGCACCCCCCACAGGCCGAACACCACCGACGGGATGGCGGCGAGCATGTCGACCACCATGATGGCCAACCCGCGCAGCCGGCGCGGCGCGAGCTCGGTCAGGAACAGCGCGATGCCGATCGAGATCGGCACCCCGATGAGCAGCGCGATCAGGGAGGACACGGCCGTGCCGTAGATGAAGGCGAGCGCCCCGAACACGGGGTTGCCGCTCGCCGGGTTCGGGTCCCAGGTGCTGCTGGTGATGAAGCCGAGGCCCATGTCCTGGAACGCCGGCCAGGCCTGCCTGGTCGTGGTGACCAGGATGAGGGCGAGGATGGCCAGCACGAGGAAGCCGGTGGCCAGCGTCCACCCGGAGAAGAGGCGCTCGGTGCGGACGCCGCCGCTCCTGCCGGTCAGGTCCGGCGGCGCCGCCTTCTCCTGGGTCGTCCGGGTGGTCACATGGGTGTCCGGGTCAGCTCTGGACCTTGTCCAGCTGCGCGAGCGCCTTCTGCTGCAGGCCGCTGGGCAGCGCCGCGAAGTTGACGTCCTTGGCGATCGGCTGCCCGTCGGTCAGCATGTAGCGCGCGAAGTCGGTTACGAGCTGGGCCTTGTTGGCATCGTCATACTTGTTCTTGAGCAGCAGGTAGGTCGGCGAGGTGATCGGGTAGGCGTCGGCGCCGCTGGCGTTGAGTGGGTCGTAGGTGAGGTCGTCCTTGACCGTGGCGCCGGCCATCGCCGCGGTGGCGCCCTCGAGCGACGGCGCGACGAAGTTGCCGTCCTTGTTCTTGATCGCGGCGAGGCTCAGCTTGGTCTCGACCGCGTCGCTGTAGTCCACGTAGCCGATGCCGCCGTCGGTCTGCTTGATGATCTGGGCGACGCCGGTGTTCTTCTCCGCGCCCTGGGTGCCGGAGGGCCAGGCCACGGTGTCGCCGCTGCCGAGCTTCCATGTCGACGGCGCGGCCACCGTCAGGTACTTGGTGAAGTTGCTGGTCGTGCCCGAACCGTCGGAACGGTGGGCGACGGTGATCGCCGTGTCCGGCAGGCTCGCGCCCGGATTGTCCTTGGCGATCGCCGGGTCGTTCCACTTGGTGATCTTCGCCTGGAAGATGTCGGCCACCGTGTCCGGGCTGAGCTGCAGCTTGTCCACCCCGGAGAGGTTGTAGGAGACGGTGATCGGGCCGGCCACCGTCGGCACGTACACGAACGAGCCAGCCGGCACGCCGTCGGTGTCCTTGACCAGGCTGTCGGTACCGGCGAAGTCGGTCAGTCCCTTGCCGAACTCCTGCTTGCCGGTGCCGGAGCCGACCGCGTTGTAGGTCACCGTGACGTCCGGTGCCTTCTCCTTGTAGGCGGAGATGACCTCCTGGTTGAAGGCGTCCTGGAAGCTGGAGCCGGAGCCCTTCAGCTGCCCAGAGCCATTGGCCGTGCCACCACCCGAGCTCCCACCGTTGTCGTTGCCGCCACCGCAACCGGCCAGCACGGCAACCGCGACAACGGCGAGGACGAGCCGCGAGAGCATCCTGCGGTTCACCTCAGACGTCCTCCTCCGAGCCTTTCGTCGTTTCCTGTGGTTCAACCGGCCCGACGCTAGGGACGGCAGGTGACCAGCGACCGGGTGGGAGGATGAACAGACGGTGAACAGCAGGGGAAGGCTGGGTACCGGCCTAGCCGTCGAAGCGGTAGCCGACCCCGCGGACGGTCACGATCAGCCGGGGGTCGTGGCGGTCCTCCTCGACCCGGCCCCGCAGCCGCTTGACGTGTACGTCCAGGGTCTTGGTGTCGCCCACGTAGTCGAAGCCCCAGACCCGGTCGATCAGG
This sequence comes from Actinomycetota bacterium, assembly GCA_035550755.1. Lineage (GTDB taxonomy): Bacteria > Actinomycetota > CALGFH01 > CALGFH01 > CALGFH01 > CALGFH01. Next base: position 16,420 of record DASZON010000080.1, read on the forward strand.
GTCTGGCGGGTCAGGACCCGGTTGCGGTTCTCCATCAGGATCTCGAGCAGCTCGAACTCCTTCAGGGGGAGGCTGACCTGGGTCCCGCGGACGCTGACCTCGTGGCGCTCGGGGTCGAGGCGGATGCCACCGGCCTCCAGCACCGCCGTCTCCGGGCGAGACCCGTCCACGGCCGTGCCGGCCCGCCGGAGCAGGGCGCGGACCCTGGCCACGAGCTCACGCAGGGAGAACGGCTTGGTGACGTAGTCGTCGGCCCCCATCTCGAGCCCGACCACCCGGTCGACCTCGGCGTCACGGGCGGTGAGCATCAGGATCGGCACCTGGCTGGTGGCCCGGATGCGCCGGCACACGTCCCAGCCGTTGAGGGTGGGCAGCATCAGGTCGAGCACCACCAGGTCGGGCCGCTCGGCCTCGAAGTCGCGCATGGCCTCCCCACCGTCGACGGCCGTCACCACCTCGATCCCCTCGCGCGAGAGCGCGTAGCGGATCGCCTCCAGCAGCGACTCCTCGTCGTCGACGACCATCACCTTCGGCATGTCCCCAACATTCCACTCCAGGTGACACCAGGGCAACGACCGACGGGAAACCTTCACCGCCCGTTTCCCCGCCGTCCACCTCCCCGACCTCCCCGTGTTCGGCCTGCGCGTACGATGACCTCGACGAGCAACGCAAGTCCGACCACGGGACCTGGGGGTTCGAGTGCCCACGTTCGAACAGCGCCTCGAGGGCCTCGAGGCCAAGCTCCTCCAGATGGGCCAGCTCGTCCAGAGCCAGCTCGACCGGACCCTGGAAGCGCTGGTCTCCTTCGACACCATCCTGGCCGACGAGGTGATCGTCCGCGACGACCAGATCGACCGGGCCTATGTCGAGGTCGAGCAGGAGATCCTGCGCACCCTGGCCCTGCAGGCGCCGGTGGCCAAGGACCTGCGCCTGGTGGCCGGCATCCTGCACATCAACTCGCACATCGAGCGCATGGGCGACCTGTGCGTGAACATGGCCAAGTTCGTCCGCATCACCAAGGACTACCCGCCGGTCCCCGAGATCCAGGCCACCATGATCGAGATGGGTGGGCACGCCCAGCGGATGGTGGCCGCGGCCATGACCTGCTTCGCCCGGCGCGACCTGGAGCTGGCCGAGCGCCTGCCCATCCTCGACCAGCCCCTGGACCGGCTGAACGGCCAGGTGTTCCGCCAGATCGAGCGGGCCGCCTCCGACGACCGGACCTTGGAGTGGGCCAGCCGCATGGTCCTGGTCGCCCGCTACCTGGAGCGCCTGGGCGACCACTCGGTCGACATCGGCGAGCAGGTGGTGTTCATCGTCACCGGCGAGGTCAAGGAGCTCGTGCCCTCCAAGGCGGTCCGGGCCGGGGTCGAGGACAGCTAGGGCGACCAGGGAGCGAGCGACCACCGTGCGCATCTCCGCCCTGATCGGGATCGGGGTCGGCCTGGCCGTGCTGGTCGGGGTCCTGGCCTTCCTCGCCGCCCGGGTGCCGGGCCGGCGGGCCGCGGCCCTGCGCCGGGCCGTCCGGCACCTGGCCGCGGCCACCCTTCCCAGCTGGCGCTGGACCGAGCCCGACAACCTCGCCGGGCTGGCCAACGAGGTGAACGCCATGACCACCCGGCTTCGCGACCGGCTGGACGAGCTGACCGAGGAGCGCGACCGGGCCGGCCAGATCGTGGACGCCCTGGACGACGGCGTGCTGCTGCTGGACGGGGCCGGCCGGCTGCTGCTGGCCAACCCGGCCGCCCGGTCCTGGTTCGGGCTCCGCGACGACCTGCGGCCCGGCCTGCCCGCCCAGCGGGTGCTGGGCGTGCCGCGGATCAGCGCCCTGGCCGAGCAGGCGGCCCAGGCCGACGCGCCCGTGCTCGGGACCTGCACGGTCGTGTTCCCCGAACCCCGGACCCTGGCCGTGCGGGCCTTCCCGCTGACCGACCGCGGGCCCACCGGCCGGATCGTGATCACCATGACCGACATCACCCAGCGCCGGCGGCTGGAGGTGCTGCGCCGCGACTTCGTGGCCAACGCCTCCCACGAGCTGAAGACCCCGGTGGCGGCGGTCCGGGCGCTGGCCGAGACCCTGACGACCGCCCTGCCCGACGACCCCGACGCCGGGCAGCGCTTCGCCGAGCGGATCGGCCGCGAGGCCGAGCGGCTCGACACCCTGGTCCGCGACCTGCTCGACCTGTCCCGGGTCGAGCGCGGCACCCTGGACGTCGAGCCGGTCGACCTGGTCGGCCTGGTCAAGGAGGTGGTCGGCGGCTATGCCGACCTGGCCGAGGAGCGGCGCATCTCGCTCGAGACCGACCTGCGGCCCGGCATCAGCATGCGGGGCGACCGGGCGCAGCTCGGGCTGCTGCTGTCCAACCTGATCGACAACGCCCTGCGCCACACCCCGGCCAAGGGGACCGTCTGTGTCCGCCTCGACGCCCCCGAGAGCCGCGCCGTCCTGCAGGTCGCCGACACCGGCGAAGGCATCCCGGCCAGCGAGCTGCCCCGCGTCTTCGAGCGCTTCTACCGGGTCGACAAGGCGAGGACCCGCCAGACCGGCGGGACCGGCCTCGGCCTGGCGATCGTCCGCCACGTCGCCGAAGCCCACGGCGGGACCGTCCGGGTCGACAGCGAGCTGGCCCGCGGGACCACCTTCACGGTCGCCCTCCCGGTGGCCGGCCCCCCGCCGATGCCCTGACGGCCACCGTTCCCGCGACCAACCCTTCACGGGAGCTTCCGGCGCCCGCCAGCCGCTGCTCAGCTGGCCTGGTCGACAGCCAGGAGCACGAGGACGACCACCGACACCGCGGCCAGGGCGGCGGCCAGGTACCGGGGGGCGGCGTGCTCGGGAAGGGGGCGCCGGCACGCATGGCCCGGTCGGTGGCCAGGAAGCGGCGGTGGCCGATCCAGGCGCTGACGGCGCCGAGGAGGACGAGGACGCCGCCGATGGCCGCGCGGCCGAAGGCGCCGCCGAGGGGCGGGGCGAACCGGACGACGGCCAAGGCCGGCGGCGTCCAGGGCCAGGGCGGTCCGGATCCAGGCCAGGAGGGTGCGCTCGTTGGCCAGGGAGAAGCGGCAGTCGGGCTCGCGCCGGTCGCCGTTCACCTCGCTATTCGACCATGGCGGGCGCGGGCGCGGGCTAGGGGAGCCAGGCCCGGAGCGACGAGCGGTTGGCGGCCTTCCACACCTTGCGCCAGCCGGCGCGGGTGTCGTCGGCG
>DASZON010000081.1:0-13363 GCA_035550755.1 Actinomycetota bacterium
CGGGCAGGCGGTGTCGGGGTCGGCCTTGAGATCGCGGGTCAGGCCGAACCCGCCGTAGGGGGTCACCGAGACGTCGGCCACGACCAGGTCGGGCAGATGGGCCTCGGCGAGGACGAGGGCGTCGTTGCCGTTGGCGGCCTCCAGGAACGAGACCTCCTCGCCGCTGAGCTCCAGGCGCTCCAGGGCGAGGCCGAGGCGGTCGCGGAAGCCCGGCTCGTCGGCGACCAGCAGGATCTGGGTCACGGGTGGGTTCCTTCTGCTCGGGTGAGCATCCAGTCGGTGACGGTGAACACCAGGGATGGATACCACGTCCCGTCCTGTCGGATGGTCACCACCGAGGGCGCCTGTCCCCTGGCCGCCGCCTGGTCGAGCGGGAGCGACCGCTGGAGCATGGGCCCGACCACCCGGCCGGCCGTGGCCTGGACCCTGGCCACGTCGTCGCCGAGCGGCTCGGTCCTGGTCTTGAGGCCCTCGACGCGCACCGTCCCCATGGGCATGGTCGCGCCCTTGCGCTCCAGCAGCGGCCCGTAGGCGGCCAGGACGCCCTGCTCGGCGGGCGAGAGCCGCTCCAGGACGGCCTGCTGGCCCTGGCCGGCGGCGTCGACCAGGCCGGTGACGGCGGCCTCGGGCGAGGCCGCGCCGGGAGCCGCCGGCTGGCCGGTGCCTGCGAGCCGGTCCCAGTCGGGCGCGGCGGCGCCGGCGGCCAGGCGGCCGTACTCGGCGGCCGAGGCCAGCAGCGAGACCCGCCAGCTGTCACCGGAGCGGACGGTCACGACCCGCAGGGCCTTGATCGCCCCCTTGGACTTGCCGGAGAGGCGGCGGTTGAGCTCGGCCGCGGGCAGCTCCAGCTTGGCCCCGCGGGCGTCGCGGCCGCCGATGGTGCCGCCGGCCAGCTCGACCACGGCCACGTCGGACCCGCCGAGGCCGGCCACCCGCTGGAAGCGCAGGTCGCGGGCGGTCAGCTCGAACCCGGACATGGGCTGGCCGGTGGGGCCGGTCATGCGCCCGGCCAGCAGGGCCGTGGCCCGGTCGCCGTAGGTGCGCAGCAGCAGCGCCTCCTCGTCGTCGAGGAAGCGGGCCGCCCGGTCGAGGTCCTGGCTGCCCAGGGCGGTCAGCAGCCCGGTGGCGGCGGCCTCGGGCGAGTCCGCGCCCTGGGCGGTGGCGGCGGTCTGGCGGGCGGCGAACAGCCCCACCCCGCCGAACAGGACCACGACGGCGATCAGCGCGGCCACCAGGCCGGGCACGAACCGCCGTCGCCCGGCCGGCGGCGGGGGCGGCTCCGGTGTCCAGGTGGGCACGGTCGGGTGCTGGTCGCTCACGTCGCGCTCCTTGTCGGTCGCTTCCCCACAAGGATAGGCCGACCGGACCGTCAAGATGGGGTTCGCGCAGGTCGACAACGGTCTCATGGAACCGCGCAGGCCCGGCCGGCGCTGGGCGCGACCCGCCGTGGTCGCGCTCGCCCTGGCCACGCTCACCGCCGTGCTGCCCGTGCCCGCCTCCCTGGCCGCCCCGGAGCCGCCGGCTCCCCGGCGGTCGGGCCCGGAGCCCCTGGCCGCCGCCCGGGCCGAGGCGGCCCGCCTCCAGCGCGAGGTGGACAGGCTCGACGTCAGGGTGGAGACCCTGGCCGAGGCCCACAGCGCCGCCCAGGCCCGCCTGGACGGGCTCATCCAGGCAGCCCACCGCCACCAGGCCGAGCTGGAGGAGTCCGAGCTCGCCCTCCAGACGACCAGGGACGAGTACGCCGGCGACGTCCGCGACCTGTACGCCCGCGGGCCCCTGGCCCCGCTCGAGCTGCTGCTGGCCGCCGGCGACCTCCACGAGCTGGCCGTGGCCACCGGGGTCGCCGGGGAGGTGCTCGACCGGGACCAGCGGGCCCTGGCCGAGGTCGGGCTGGCCACCGGGACCGTGCGGGCCAAGGTCACCGAGCTGGACGCGACCCAGGCCGAGACCCTGGCCCTGCGCCAGCGGCTGGCCGGCCAGGAGGCCACCATCGGCCGGCTGCTGGCCGGCCGCACAGCCATGCTGGCCACGGCCAGGGCTGAGGTGCGGGCCCAGGTCCGGGCCGAGCAGGCCCGCCAGGAGGCAGCCCGGCGGGCCCTGGTGGCGGCGGCCTCGGCCCGGGCCAGGGCGCTCGGGTTCGCCGCCCTGGCCGACATCCCGGCCCCGAACGCCACCGCCGCCGCGGCCGTCCGGGCCGCCCTCGCCCAGGTCGGCAAGCCCTACCGGTGGGGGGCCACCGGCCCGGCGTCGTTCGACTGCTCGGGCCTGACCGGCTTCGCCTACGCCCGCGCCGGGCTGACCCTGCCGCGGACCTCGCGCCAGCAGTGGTCGGCCGGCCGGCACGTCGAGGTCCAGGGGCTGCGCCCGGGCGACCTGGTGTTCTGGGCTCACGACCCGGCCGACCCGGCGACCATCCACCACGTCGGCATGTACGTCGGCCAGGGCCTGATGGTCCACGCTCCCCACACCGGGGCGCTGGTCCGGGTGGACGCGCTACGCCCCTCCGGCTACGCGGGGGCGACCCGCCCACCGACGGCGGAGAAGGCGTGACGCCCTAGGGCTTGGGCTTGGCGGTGGGGCCGCGCCAGGGGAACTCGACGGTGTGGTTCCAGCAGTTGGGGCCCGGGTTGTACTGGGACAGCGGATCGCCGCACTGCCCGCAGACCCGGCCCAGTGGGAAGCTCTTCTGCCCGCCCTTGCCGGATCCGGAGTGGGTTCGGGCGCCCTGTACCGCGCGTCCCTTGGAGCTCATGGAATCCCCGATCCTCTGCCGGGCCCGGCTCGCCGGCCCGGCCGCCATGGCGACGACCTCAAAGTTTGCCACCTCGTCCTGGGCGGCGCAAAGCCGCCCGCACGGAACTGGCTGGTCAGCGGTAGCGCAGGAGGGTGCCGAGGCCGGCGGCGGCGGCCCGGTCGAGCAGCAGCTTGGCCACGGCCAGGTCGGTGGTGGCGAGGCCGCGGTGCCAGAACAGGGTCCGCTCCCCGGGGTGTTCGCGTCCCGGCTTCCTGCCGGCGACGATCTCGCCCAGCTCGGCGTGCAGGCTGCGGGGGCTGAGCCGGCCGGTGTCGACGTGGCGGCGCAGGGCCCCGAGCGGCCCCACGGTGGCCTGGCCCCAGTCGTCGACCACCACCTTGTCCATGACGTCGACCAGGTCGAGGTCGACGGCGCTGACCGTGCCGTAGGGGATCACGCAGGTCCCGGGGGTGACCCAGCCGGTCTCGAGCAGCACCCGGGGCTCGCTGAGCCGGGTCGCCTCGACCATGATGTCGGCTCCGCGCAGGGCCTCGGCCGGGGTGGCCACGGCCCGCACCGGCTTGCCCAGGTGCTCGGCCAGGGCGGCCGCGAACGCCTCCCGGGACTCGGCCCGGCGGCTGGTCACCCGGATCTCCTCGAAGCCGAAGAGGTCGTCCAGCATGGTCACGTTCCACCAGGCCGACCCGCGGGCGCCGAGGTGGCCCAGCACCCGCGAGTCCGGCCTGGCCAGATGCCGTGCCCCGAGCGCGGTCAGGGCGCCGGTTCGGGCCGCGGTGAGCATCGTCCCGTCGACGATCCCGAGCGGCATGCCGGTGTCCGGGTCGAGCAGCAGCACCAGGGCCAGCTCGCTCGGCAGGCCGAGGCGCCAGTTGCCGACGAAGTCGCCGACCACCTTGACCCCGCTGACGTGCTCGGGGCCGAGGTGGCCGCGGAGCACGTTGAAATGCCCGGCGCCCCCGTTGGGGGGCGCCAGGTGGACCCGCGGCTCGAGCACGACCTGCCCTTCGCCCTGGGCCCGGACGGCGCCCTCGACCGCGGCCAGGACCTCGGCCCGGCCGACGTTGAGGGCGTCGACGTCCGGCCCGGAGACGAAGCGCAGCGCTACAGCAGGCCCTGCTGGGTCAGCCAATCGTTGGCGACCTTCTCCGGGTCCTGCTTGTCCACGTCGACCAGCTTGTTGAGCTTGGTCAGCTCCTCGGTGGTGATCTTGGCCGAGATGGCGTTCAGCGCCTGCTTCACCTGGTCGGTCATGGCGTCCTTGCGGCCGATGGGCACGATGTTCTGGGCCGGCTCCAGCGGCTTTGTCTCCTCCAGGAGCACCCAGCCGTTCTCGGCGATGGCGCCCTGGGTGGTGAAGACCCGGCCGACGTCGATGTCGCCCTTGTTGAGGGCCGAGGTGGTCAGGGGGCCGCCGGCGTCCAGCGCCTTGAACTCCTTGAAGTCCTCGATCCCGTAGACCTTCTTGAGACCGGGGAGGCCGGCCGGCCGGGTCTTGAGCTCCGGCGGGCCACCGACGACCAGCTCGTGGGCCTTGCCCTTGAGGTCGTCGAGCTTGGCCAGGCCGTACTTGTCGGCGGTCTCCTTGGTGACCGCCCAGCCGTCCTTGTCCTCGGCCGGGCTCTCGTCGAGGGCGACCAGACCCTTGGCGTCGAGCAGCGGCGCCAGGGCGGTGTTGACCTCCTCGGAGGTCGTCTGGGTGGCCTTGGGGTCGAGGAACGACAGCACCGAGCCGTTGTACTCGGGCAGCAGGTCGATGTCGCCCTTCTCCAGGGCCGGGAAGACGACCTCCCGGGCCCCCAGGTTCAGCCTGGTGTCGACCTTGACGCCCGCCTTCTCGAGCACGGCGGCGTACATCTCGGCCAGGATGAGCTGCTCGGAGAAGTTGGTCGAGCCGACGGTGACGGTCGCCCCGCCGTTGTCCTGGCTGCCGCCTCCCTCGAGTGCGTTGTCCCCCCCGCCGCCGCAGGCGGCGAGGAGCAGCGCCAGGCAGGCCGCGACCGCGACACCGCCGAGCCGGATCCTTCGCATGGACGATCTTCCTTTCCGTGGGGTTGGGACCGTGTCGTCCCGGGACTATGCGGCCTTTTCCACCTTGGCGCGGACGGCCGCATCCGCGCCCTGCCCGGCCAGGCCCCGCGGCACCACCAGGGTCTGCACGCGGCCGAGCACAAGCTCGGTGAGCAACGACAGCACGGCGACCAGGATGGCGCCGCCGACGACCTGGGGAAGGTCACGCTGGGAGAGCCCGTCGATCAGGTAGCGGCCGAGCCCGCCCAGGCCGACGTAGGCGGCCAGGGTGGCGGTGGCGACCACCTGGACCGCCGAGGTGCGGATGCCGGCCATGATCAGGGGCGTGGCCACCGGCAGCTCGACCTGCCACAGGACCTGACGGCCGCGCATGCCCATGCCCTCGGCGGCGTCGCGGACGTCGCGGTCGACCGAGCGGACCCCGACGTAGCTGTTGGTCACGATCGGGGGCACGGCCAGGGCGACCAGGGCCACCAGCACCGGGACGAGGCCGAAGCCGACCAGGGTGAACATCAGGATGATGATGCCCAGCGAGGGGATGGCCCGGCCCAGGTTGGTCAGGTTGACGGCGAACAGGGCGCCCCGGCCGGTGTGGCCGATGTAGATCCCGATGGGCAGGGCGATCGCGCCGGCGATCGCCGTGGCCAGCAGCGAGTAGTAGAGGTGCTGGAGGGTGCGCACCGGGATCCCGTCCGGCCCGCTCCACTGCGCCGGGTCGGTCAGCCAGGCGACCACGTCGTTGACGACGCCCACCGCTACCTCCCGCCGCTCCGGGCCCAGGGGGTGAGCCGTTGCTGCAGCCCGACCAGGAGCAGGTCGGCGGTGAAGGCCAGCAGCGCCGAGAGCACGATGCCGACCACGATGGGGGTCGGGAAGTTCAGGGTGAAGCCGTTGATGAACAGCTGCCCCAGCCCGCCCCAGCCGATCAGGGCGGTGACGGTGACCAGGCCGATGGTGGTGACGGTGGCGATGCGGACGCCGGCGATGATGACCGGCAGGGCCAGCGGCAGCTCGACCTGGAAGAGCTGGCGGGCCCGGGTGTAGCCCATCGCCTGGGCCGCCTCGCGGACGTCGCGGTCGACTCCCCGCAGCCCCTCGACCATGTTCCGGACCAGGATCAGCAGGGTGTAGATGGTCAGCCCGATCAGGGCGGTCTGGATCTGCAGCCCGGTGAAGGGGATCAGGAGGATGAACAGGGCCAGGGAGGGGATGGTGAACAGGACCCCGGCGAACCCGAGGATGGGCCCGTACAACCGCGGCCACTGGACCGCGGCCAGGGCCAGCGGGAAGGCCAGCAGCAGCCCGAACAGCAGCGCCAGGCCGGTGAGCTCGATGTGCTGGACGAGCGCGTCGCGGATGTCGTCCAGGTGGTCGCCGACCCACGACCAGCGGATCAGCTCGGCCGCCAGGACCGGAGCGGGGCCGTCGGTCAACTGATCTCCTCGGACAGCAGCTCCAGGGTGACGATGCCCTCGTAGCGGTCGCCGTCGCTGACCCGCACGGCGACCCCGGTGCGCGACTGGACCATGGCGTTGAGGGCCGCCCGCAGCGAGTCGTCGGCCCGGACCTGGAGCTGGAAGGGGCGGAGCTCGGCGTCGCCGACCCGGCCGCGCTCGGCCGCCTCGCCGGCGCGGGCCCAGCCGAGCAGCCGCCGGTCGCCGCCCACGACCACCACCCAGTCGCTGCCGTAGGCCTCGGCCACCGACAGGGCCCGGCGTCCGTCGTCGTCGGGCGAGACCACCGGGCCCGGCTCGGCCTTGACCGCCGAGACCGGGATCAGGGCCAGGCGCTTGAGGCCGCGCTCGGCCCCGAGGAAGTCGGCCACGAAGTCGTTGGCCGGCTCGGCCAGCAGCTCGTCGGGAGGCGCGTACTGCTCCAGGTGGCCACCCTGGCGGAAGATGGCGATCCGGTCGCCCATCTTGATCGCCTCGTCGATGTCGTGGGTGACGAACACGATCGTCTTGCGGACCTCCTGCTGGAGGCGGAGGAACTCGTCCTGGAGCCGGCTGCGGACGATCGGGTCGACGGCCCCGAACGGCTCGTCCATGAGCATGATCGGCGGGTCCACGGCCAGGGCCCTGGCCACCCCGACCCGCTGGCGCTGGCCGCCCGAGAGCTGGTGGGGGTAGCGGTCGCGGACCTCGGGGGGGAGGCCGACCAGCTCCAGCAGCTCGCCCACCCGCTGGCCGGTCCGCCGCTTGTCCCAGCCGACCAGCTCGGGCACGGTGGCGATGTTCTCGCCGATGGTGCGGTGCGGGAACAGGCCGACCTGCTGGATGACGTAGCCGATGCGGCGCCGCAGCTGCGGCGGGTCCACCGTGGCCACGTCGCGGCCGTCGACGGTGATCTGGCCGCTGGAGGCCTCGATCATCCGGTTGATCATCCGCAGGGTGGTCGTCTTGCCACAGCCCGAGGGGCCGACCAGCACCGTCAGGTCGCCCTCGGGCACCTCGAACGAGACGTCGTCGACGGCCGTGGTGCCATCGGGGAAGCGTTTGGTGACGGATTCGAAGTTGATCAACTGCCGCCCCCGGTCGTGTGGGCTCCCGACCCGAAAGTGGTCGCGTAGTGTGGCAACGTTCCACGCTAGGTGTCAACGGAGCCCACGCCGGGCGGCGCGACCATGTCGACGTCCTCACTCAACCATACCGCCATGACAACCGGGCGCCAGTGATCACCCTGGCCGGCCCGGCCGACCTGACCCGGGAGGCGGTCGAGGCGGTGGCCTGGGGCGGCGAGCGCCTGGCCCTCGCCCCGGCGGTCCTGGAGCGGGTCGCGGCCGGGCAGGCCGAGCTGGCGGCGCTGCTGGCCGGCGGGGCGAGGGTCTACGGGGTCAACACCGGCATGGGCTGGCTGGCCTCGGTCGACCTCGACCCGGCGGCCCAGGCCGGCCACCAGCGCAACCTCCTCCTGGGCCGGGCCGTGGCCGGGCCGCCGTGGCTGCCCGCGGCCGAGGCTCGGGCCCTGCTCGTGACCCGGCTTGCGAACCTGGTCAGCGGCCACGCCGGGGTCGGCCCGGAGCTGTGCCGGTTCCTGGTCGACCGGATCGACGACGGGTTCGTGCCGGCCGTGCCCCGCCGGGGGTTCGGCGGCGCCGGGGAGGTGATCCCCCTGGCCCACGCCTTCCAGACCCTGACCGGGGCCGGACTGGTGCTGGAGGACGGCGGGACCGCCGACGCCGGCAGGGCCCTGGCCGAACGGGGGGTCCTCCCCTACCGGCTCCAGGCCAAGGAGGGGATCGCCCTGCTGGCCGGGTCGCCGCTGGCCGCCGCCCTGGCCCTGGCCCGGCTGCGGGCCGGGGAGCGGCTGGCCGGGCAGCTGCTGGCCTCGGCCGCCGCCGCCGTGGACGCCCTGGGGGCCCCGCTGGACGCCTACGACGAGGCGGTCGGGCGCCTGGCCGGGGACCCGCTGCTCGAAGAGGTCCTGGCCGACCTGCGCCGGGCGACCGGGCGGCGGACGGCGCCGGTGCTGCAGGCGCCGGTGTCGTTCCGGGTCGCGCCACAGGTGCTGGCTCAGCTGCGGCGGACCCTGGGGCGGCTGGACGAGGACGTCCGCCGGGCCCTCTCGGCCGTGACCGACTCCCCCGCCCTGGTGGACGGGCGGGTGGTGGCCGGGGGCGGGTTCCACGCCGTGGGGCTGGCCGCGGCCATGGACGGGCTCGCCGTCGCCCTGGTGCAGGCGGCCGAGCTGGCCGGTCAGCGGCTCCACCGGCTGCTGGACGGCCGCTTCAGCGGCCTGGCCGACCAGCTCAGCCCCGACCCGGGGCCAGTGACCGGCCTGGTCCTGGTCCAGAAACGGGCCGTGGGGGCGCTCGCCGAGGCCCGCCGGCTGGCCGCCCCGGCCGCGGTCGGCCTGGCCGACACCTCCCTGGGCCAGGAGGACGCGGCCAGCTTCGCCCCCGAGGCGGCCGAGCAGCTCCGCCGGGTCGAGGAGCTGGTCCGCGAGGTGGTGGCCTGTGAGCTCCTCGCCGCCCGCCAGGCCTGGTGGCTGCGGGCGGCCCGCCGCGACCCGGGGCCGGCGCGGCGGGACACCGGCCGGCCGGGGGGCCCGGCGCCCGGGCTGGCGGGGCTGGCCGGCTGCCTGGAGGAACTGGTCGCGCCGGTGGAGCGGGACCGGCCGCTCGGGCCCGACCTGGCCCGGCTGGTGGAGGCGCTGGAGGGCGACGAGCTGCCCCTGCCCTAGCGGTGGCGGGTCCGGCCGCGGTGCCGGGAATGCGCCGGGCCTGGCCGACGCTACGCTTACTGCCATGCGCGAGACTGCCGAGACGTACCTGGATGCCGCTTCGACGACCCCGCCGCACCCGGCGGCCCGGACGGCCCTGGTCGAGGCCCTTGACGGCTTCGGTGACCCCTCGCGGCTGTACGGGCGGGCACGGCGGGCCCGGCTGCTGCTCGACCGCTCCCGCGAGCGGCTCGCCGAGGCCGTCGGGGCCGCCCCCGACGAGCTGATCCTCACCTCCGGCGGGACCGAGGCGGCCAACCTGGCCGTGACCGGCCTGGCCAGAGGGGCCCGGCGCCGCCGCCATCTGGTCGTGGCCGCCGTCGAGCACACCTCGGTGCTGGCCCCGGCCCGGGCCCTGGCCGCCCAGGGGTTCGAGGTCACCGAGGTCGGGGTCGACGGCACCGGCCGGGTCGACGAGGCCGAGCTGGCCACGGCCGTGCGCGACGACACCCTGCTGGTCTGCCTCCAGCACGCCAACCACGAGGTCGGCACCGTCCAGCCGGTCCGCGAGGCCGCCGAGCTGGCCCACGCCCGCGGTGCCCTGCTGCTGGTCGACGCCTGCCAGACCCTCGGCCGGCTGCCCGTCGACGTGGCCGACCTGGGCGCCGACCTGCTGGTGGCCAGCGGCCACAAGGTCTACGGGCCGCCAGGGACCGGCTTCCTGGTCGCCTCCCGGCGGGCCCGGCTGCGGCCGGTCCTGCTCGGCGACGAGCGCGAGCACCGCCGCCGGGCCGGCATGGAGAACCTTCCCGGGGTGGCCGGACTGGCCGCGGCGGTGGCCGCCCGGGTGGCCGAGGCCCCCGGCGAGCGGGACCGCCTGGCCGCGCTCTCGGCCCGCCTGGTGACCGGGCTGGCCGGCATCCCGGAGGTGCTGGTCCACGGCGACCCCGCCACCCGCCTCCCCCACCTGGTCGCCTTCAGCATCCTCTACATCGAGGGGGAGGCGCTGCTGCTGCTCCTGGACGCCAAGGGCATCGCCGTCCACTCCGGGTCCTCGTGCACCGCCGACACCCAGGAGCCCTCCCACGTGCTGGCGGCCATGGGCGCCATCACCCACGGCTCGGTGCGGGTGTCGTTCCTCCGCGACGCCACCGAGGCCGACGTCGACCGCCTCCTCGAGGTCCTCCCCGAGGCCGTGGCCGACCTCCGGGAGATGGCCGAGCTCGACACCGAGGCCGTGGAGCAGGCAACGGAGGGCCGGTGACCGCCGCCACCACCGTCGACTGCCTGGGGCTGGCCTGCCCGATCCCGGTGGTCCGCCTGGCCCGGGCAGTGGCCGCGGTCGAGGTCGGGGCGGTGGTGGAGCTGCTCGCCGACGACCCCGGGGCCCGAGTCGACATCCCCGTCTGGTGCCGTCTCAAGGATCAGCAGCTGCTCGCCCGCCACGACCGCCCCGAGGGGGGCTGGGTGTTCCAGGTCCGCCGCGCCCACTAGGAGCAGGCCGGGCGCTCGGCCCGCTGGAGCACCAGCTGGCGCAGCTCCCAGCGGATCGAGCCCGGCGCCTCGCCGTCGGCGACCGCGGCCAGCTCCGCGCCCAGGCGGTCCAGCTCGTCGCCGGTCGCGACCCCGGCGCGGACGGCCTCGCCGCGCCAGACGGCCAGGTTGAGGGCGAACATCGCCGCCGCCCGGGGCGCGGGCGGGGCCAGGTGGCCGATCCGGTCGTCGCGGCGGACCAGCCCGGGCGGGTCGGGCAGCCGGGCCAGGACCTGCCCGACCTCGAGGGTGTGGCCGCGGGTGGCCAGCAGCGCCCCGGCCACCTCCAGGTAGCCGCGCAGGGCCGGGAGGTCGGTGTGGATCCGCTCGACCTCGTCGGCCAGCAGGAGCCCGCCGGGAGCGAGCTGGGTCGCCCAGGCGGCCAGCACCGCCCCGGGGTCGGGCAGGTGGCTGAGGAGCAGGCGCCCGTAGCACACGTCGGCCGGCGGGCACGGGAACGGCACCCGGGTCACGTCGTGGACGGCGAACCCGACCGCCGGCGACCCCGACGGCCCGCCGGCGGCCAGGGCGACGAAGAACTCGGACTGGTCGAGGCCGAGCGTGCGGTCCGGCTCGAGGACGTCGGCGACCAGCCGGGTGGTGCGCCCGCTCCCGCACCCGAGGTCAACCGCCAGCCCGGGCCTCCCGTGCCCGCCGGACCACCCGGCGACGCGTTCGAGGAAGCTCCGGCTGGCCGGCTCGAACAGGTCGGCGAGCAGGTCCAGCCGCCGGGCGGCGGCGGGGCCGTCGCCGAAGGCGTAGCCGCCCACGGCGGCGCCCTGGTCCGGGCCGGCTAGTGGAACGACTCGCCGCAGGCGCAGGACCCGGCGGCGTTGGGGTTGTCGATCGTGAAGCCGGACTTCTCGAGGGTGTCGAGGTAGTCGATGGAGGCGCCGGTGAGGTAGGGGGCGCTCATCTTGTCGGTCACGACCGACACGCCGTTGACCTCGCCGCGGACGTCGCCGTCCAGGGCGCGGTCGTCGAAGAACAGCGCGTAGCGGAGCCCGGAGCAGCCACCCGGCTCGACGGCGACACGCAGGGCGAGGTCGTCGCGGCCCTCACGGGCCAGCAGGTCGCGGACCTTGGTCGCGGCAGCCTCGCTGAGCGCGACAACCGATCCAGCCTGGGTCACCTCGGACATCCGTGCTCCTTTCGCGTCGTCATGCACCACCAATGATAGCGGCCACTACCCGGCCGGTGGGCCATCTTCCACAAGTGCCACGTCGGCCACCTGGCCGCCGGTGGCCCGGAGCAGGTCGGCGGGGGCGATCGGGAAGACGTGCCGGGGGGTGCCGGCGGCCGCCCAGACGACCTCGAAGCCGGTCAGGTCGCGGTCGACCAGCACCGCCAGGCCGCGGGCGTGGCCGAACGGCGGGGTGCCGCCGATGGCGTACCCGGTGGCCGCCCGGACCTCGCCGGCGTCGGCCTTGCGGACCACCGCCGCCGAGCGCTCCTTGCCCACCTTGACCACGTCGACCCGGTTGCCGCCCGAGGTCAGCACCAGCACGGGCTCGCTGTCGGCCACGAACACCAGCGACTTCACGATCTGGTCGACCTGGCAGCCGACGGCCCGGGCGGCGTCGGCGGCGGTCCTGGTCCCGTCGGGGAACTCGTGCACGTCGAGCTCCAGGCCGAGCGCGCGGGCGGCGTCCACCACCGCCGCGGCCGCCCTCGGCAGGTCGTCGTCGCTCATGGTCGCATCGGCCTCGCTTCCGTGTCCGGGATCCAGGGAGTTCAGGGTAGGGACGACCAGGCCCGCCCGACCCGCTCGGCCAGGCGCTCCAGCAGCGGAGCGGCCTCGGCCATGGCCCGCCGCGGGTCGGGCTCCAGCTCGAGCAGGGCGTGCGCCTCCTCGAACCCGGCGGCGCGCAGCTCGCGGTCGGCGACCTCGACGGCCCCGGCCACGGCGACCACGGGCACCCCGTGGGCACCGGCCGCCCTGGCCACCCCGACCGGGGCCTTGCCGCGCAGGCTCTGGGCGTCGAGCTTGCCCTCGCCGGTGACCACCAGGTCGGCCCCGGCCACGGCCCGGTCGAACCCGACCAGCTCCAGCACCAGCTCGATCCCGGTGCGCAGCTCGGCTCCGAGGAAGGCGATCGCCCCCGCGCCCAGCCCCCCGGCCGCCCCGGCCCCGGGGGTGTCGGCCAGCTCGAGGCCGAGGTCGCGGGCCAGCACCCGGGCGTAGCGCCGCAGGGCCGAGTCGAGCAGCAGCACGTCGTCGGGCCCGGCGCCCTTCTGGGGCCCGTAGACGGCGGCCGCGCCCTCGGGGCCGACCAGCGGGTTGTCGACGTCGCAGGCCACCGTGACCTTGGCCGACTGCGGCCGCGGGTCGAGCCCGGACACGTCGATCCGCTCCAGCCGGAGCAGGGCCGCCCCGCCGGGTGGCAGGTCGGCGCCGTCGCGGTCCAGCAGCCGGGCCCCGAGGGCGGCGGCCATGCCGGCCCCGCCGTCGGTGGTGGCGCTGCCGCCGATGCCGAGCACCAGCTCGCGGGCGCCGCCGTCCAGGGCGGCCCTGACCAGCTCGCCGGTGCCGTAGGTGGTCGCCTCCAGCGGCGCCCGGCGGCCGCCGGGCAGGCGCTTCAGCCCCGACGCCTCGGCCATCTCCACGAACGCCCGCCGGGGGGCTGGGCTCGAGCCCCCCGGCCCCCCGACCGCCCGCTCGCCGTCGACGGCGATGGCCGCGTCCACCGGCTCGCCGGTGGGGCCGGTGGCCGGTACCGGCACCCGCTTGAACCCGGCCGCCAGCAACGCCTCCAGGGTCCCGGCCCCGCCGTCGCCCAGCGGCAGCCGCACCACCTCGGCGTCGGGCCGGGCCCGGCGCAGCCCGGCCTCGATGGCCTCGGCGGCCTGGCCGGCACGCAGGCTGCCCTCGAACTTGTCCGGGGC
>DASZON010000082.1:0-6419 GCA_035550755.1 Actinomycetota bacterium
GCTGGTCGAGAACGCCACCTCGTTCTCCTCGCCCACCACCAGGGTGGACATCTCCGGCGGCCCGACCGGCAACGGCTACGTGCTCGAGATCGAGGACCACGGGATCGGCATGAGCGACGCCGAGCTGGCCGAGGCCAACAGTCGGTTGGACGCGCCGTTGGCGGCCGACAACATCGCCGTGTCGCGGATGATGGGCTTCCACGTGGTCGGCCGCCTCGCGGCCCGCCACGGCATCAGGGTGCAGCTCCGCCACAACTGGTTCGGCGGGATCGCCGCGCTCGTGCTCATGCCGACGGGCGTGCTCGGCCCGGCCGGCCAGCACCCGGCGATGGCACCGCCGGTGCCGGCCGGCGTCATGGCCTCGCCGGAACCGCTCCTGCTGGCCAACACCACCGAGTCACGCTGGCAGCCGCGCGCCCACCTGCCGCTCCACCGGCAGGCCGCGCCGGCACCAACCGGTGGCGGGGATACCGATCCCGCCGCCGAGGCGGGCGAACCGTTCGAGTAGGTGGCGCGTCACGATGGGTAGCTGGACATGAGCGGCGGTGGAGTGGACGAGGGGGGACGGACCTGGTCCCGCAACTACCGCCGCCCCTACACGGTCACCAGTGGGCGCACCCGCCCGGCCAACGACGACCTCGAGCTGGAGACGCTGGTGCGGACGGTCACCGGCATCGACGAGCGGCTCGCCGGGCTGGGCCGCGAGCACCGCGCCATCGCGGCGCTGTGCCGGGAGTTCGTGTCGGTCGCGGAGATCGCCGGCCGGCTCGACCTGCTCCTGGGCGTGACCCGCGTGATCGTCGGCGACCTGGCCCTCCAGGGCGTGGTGGCGCTGCACCGGCCGCAGGCCATGGTCGCGGACGCCGACCCCCCGCCGGTGGAGCTGCTGGAGCGGGTGCTGCACGGCCTCAAGAAGATCTCGTAGCGGCGACCGCCTACCGGCGCGTGCTGCCTCTGCGGACGATGGACCACGACGCGGTCGGGGAGCTCGGGTCCTGACCGAGCGCCGCCCGCGCGCAGGCTGCGCCCTGCTCGCGCAGCGACTGCGCGACCGTCGTCAGCCCGAGCTGGGCCGCCACGGCCGTGTCGTCCCACCCGGTGACCGCGACGTCGTCGGGGATGGCGCGCCCGGCGGCGCCGGCCGCGCCGACGACCCCGGCCGCCTGCTGGTCGCTCATGGCGGCGACGGCGTCCGGCGGGTCGGCGGAAGCGAGGAGCGTTGCCGCGATCCGCTCGGCCTCGGCCGCGTCATTGCGTGCGCACACCGCGACGACCACGTCGCGCCAGGCGGTGCCGGCGGCCTCGGCCGCCTGCCGGTAACCCTCCAGCCGCTCGCGCGTGACCGCGTACAGGACGTCGGTGATGTCCGCGCCACCGCTGATCGTGCTGACCCGGTCCCGGGAGAGCGGCAGGCTCACGACCGCCGGACGTCTGGCGCCCGCGAACGCGACGGCGCCCACCGCGCATGCCGCTTCGCGGTTGTCGATGGTCACCAGCTCCAGCCCGGGGACCGCCGGCCCACCATGGATCACCGCGGGACGCTGCATCGCCTGGACGGCGGCCAGGATCGGATCGTCGTCGGACGTGCTCCAGACGATGTACCCGTCGACGGCGGCGCCCTTGATCCGCGGGACGTCGTCGGCGGCGCCCGTGATCGGCAGGATGGTCATGCCGTACCCACGATCGGCGCAGACATCGGCGATCCCGGCCAGGAACGACACCGCCCCCGGGTCCTCGAACGCGTAGCTGAGACGCTCGCCCATCACGACACCGAGCGTCAGGGTGCTGCCACGGCGCAGCGACCGGGCACGCGGGTCGGGTCCCGGGTAGCCCAGCCGGGCCGCCGCGGCGAGGACCTTCGACCGGGCCTGAGCCGAGACGCGGTCGGGCCGGTTGTAGGTGTAGGAGGCGGTCATCACCGACACGCCAGCCAGCTCGGCGACCTGGGCGAGGGTCACCCGCTTCGAGCCGACGGACGGTTCCATACGGTCCATTCTAGCGGGATCGTGTATCGTTACACATATGGCATCGATGTTCCGTCGCGATCGGCTCACCTGGGTCGCGTACGTGATGCTTGCCTGGTTCGCCTACCTCCAGGCGGCGCCGGGGCTCGTGATCGTGCACGTGCGCGACGAGCTCGACCTGAGCTACTCGACGGGCGGGCTGCACGTCGCGGCGTTCGCGGCCGGGGGCATCGTCGCGGGTGCGATCTCCGCGCGGCTCGAGCGCGCGCTGGGGCGGCGGAGGCTGCTCTGGTCGGCGGCGGCGCTGCTGGGCGCGGGGACGATCGGGTTGACGGCGGGGCGCGTCGCCGAGGCGACCATCGGCTCGGTGCTGATCATGGGGGTCGGCGGTGGGCTGGTGATCGCGACCGTCCAGGCGGTGCTCGCCGACCACCACGGCGAGCACCGCACGGTCGCGCTGACCGAGGCCAACCTGGCCGCCAGCGTCGCCTACGTCGTGCTGATCGGCGTGCTGTCGCTGACGGCGGCGCTGCACGCGGGCTGGCGGCTGGCGCTGCTGGCCGCGCTCGTGGCCCCGGTGCTGGCGTGGTGGAGCAACCGGCGGCTGGCGGTCGACGCCCCGCCGCCGTCAGGCGAGGCCCAGGGCCGCCTCCCCGGCGTGTTCTGGATCGCGGCCGCGATGCTGTTCTGCACGACCGCGGCCGAGTGGTGCATCAACGCCTGGGGCGCGACCTTCGTCGAGGACGCCGCCGGCGTGGCGACCGACACCGCGGTCGCGCTCATGGCCGGCTACTTCGGCGGCGTGCTGGCCGGTCGCACGGCCGGCAGCCGGCTGGCGCGCCGCCACGATCCGGCGCGGCTGCTCGCCCTGGCGCTCGCCGTGGCCGCCGCCGGGTTCGCGATCCTGTGGCTGTCGACGGCGCCGGCGCAGGCGCTGGCCGGCCTGTCGCTGCTCGGGCTCGGGCTCGGCAACCTGTTCCCGATGGGTGTGTCGGTGGCGATCGCGCTCGCGCCGGGGCGGGCGGAGCTGGCGAGCGGCCGGACGGTGGCGATGGCGTCGTTCGCGGTCCTGCTCGCGCCCCTCACGGTCGGGACGCTGGCCGACGCGACGTCGCTGAGGGCCGCGCTCGGGGTCCTGCCGGTCATGCTCGTGCTCGCGGCGGCGGGGCTGACCCTCGTGCATCGAGCACGACCTCGATCCAGCGGCGTGCCCGGAACCGCCGCCGCGCCGTCCTCCGGCACCGCTAGCCAGCCGGGGGCGGCCCGGTGACCTGACCGCCGGCGGCGGCGTACTCCTCGTCGCTGACGTGGTCGCCCCAGTCCACCTCGGGTCGCTCGTCGCCGGGGGCTTCGGTGATGGACAGATGCGTCATGTAGTGGTCGGGGGCGGCGCCGTGCCAGTGCCACTCGCCGGGGGGCGTGGTGACGATGTCGCCGGCGCGGATCTCCTCGCCGGCCTCCCCACGGGACTGCACCAGTCCCTTGCCGTCGGTCACGTACAGGGTCTGGCCGACGGCGTGGGCATGCCAGGCGGTACGGGCGCCGGGGGTGAACCGGACGGCGCTGACCCGCACCCGTGACGGTTCGTTGCCGCGGGCGATGGGGTCCATGAAGACGTCGCCGGTGAACCATTCGGCCGGGCCCCTGGCGGTCGGCGGCTTGGGCTGGACGGGCACAGGTGGCTCCTTGGCGTCAGGCGAGGTGCTGGCCGAACCAGTCGAGGACCTTGGCGTAGGCCTGGGTGGCCGCGGCCTGGTTGTAGCGGGCGCCGGTGTCGTTGAAGAAGGCGTGGCCGGCGCCCGGGTAGGTGACGATCTCATGGGTCAGGCCGGCCTGCTCCAGGGCGGCCGTGGCCGCGTCCCGGGTGGCGTTCACGCGGTCGTCCTGCTCGGCGTAGACGCCGAGCACGGCCGCGTTGGGGGAGCCGGAGAAGTCGGCGCCCTCGGGGAGCGGCCCGTAGAACGGCGCCGAGGCGGCCAGGCGCGGCTCGCCCGAGGCCAGCAGCAGCCAGGTCATGCCGCCGCCGAAGCAGAACCCGATCGCCCCCAGCTTCTGGCCAGGGGCCCGCCGCTCCAGCTCGTCCAGGCCGGCCCGCAGGTCGGCCACGAACCGGCCCTGGGGGGCGCTGGAGAGCGCGGCCATGGCCTCGGCCTCGCCGCCGAGGGCCGCGGTCCCGCCCTCGGCCGAGAGCAGGTCGATGGCCAGGGCCGAGTAGCCGTCGGCGGCCAGCCGGCCGGCCACCGAGCGGATGTGGTCGTTGAGGCCGCGGTTCTCGTGGATGACCAGCACCGCCCCGCGCGGCTGGTCGGCCGCCGCCCAGGCCCCCCGGACGGTCCGGCCCTCGGGCCCGGGGAAGGTGATCTCCTCGGTCTCCAGCGCCCGGGTCGGGGGAGTTGCCGCCTCGCCCCCGCCGCTGGTGGTGGACGCGACCGGCTCGCCGTCGCCGCCGCACGCGGCCAGCAGCGCCGAGGCCGCCGGCACCCCCAGCCCCAGCAGGGTGAGGCGGCGCAGCGCCTCCCGCCGCGAGTACAGCCCGTCGGCATGGTCGATCGCGACCTCTTCGGCCAGGTACTGCTGGAACGCCATCGGCGCCTCCCTCGCGAGCGGCGAGATCCTGGCCGAACCCTACGGCACCCGCCGCCGAAATGCGGGCGGCGCGCCGGCTCCCGCTAGGCGCCCGGGTCCGAGTCGCCCTCGTGACGGCGCAGGCGGGGGCTCGAGGTCTCCTCGACCCGGTCGGTGGCCGGGGCGATGAACTCGCTGTCGGACCCGGAGGCGGCGGCCGTGTAGTCGAGGCCGTAGTACTCGTAGAGGCGGGCCTCCTCTTCGGCGCTCAGGTGCCCGCCGGGGTCGACGTTGGGTGCCTCGTGGATCTGGCTCTGCTCGTAGGCGACCTGGACGTGCATCCCGTGCGACGTCGCCTGGGCCAGGGGCACGAAGGTCACCCGGTGACTGAACAGCCCGGTCTTGACCCCGGCCCACTCCGGCTGGCCGGTGGCCTCGTCCACGTACAGGTCGGTGAGGACGCCGACCGGATGGCCGTGCCGGTCGACCACGTCCCGCCCGCGCCAGTTGGGGACGTCGTCGATGTCGTACGCGGACATTGGGACCCCTCCTCCGTGCCTGCTCAGGACCACCGGTGCGACCCCATGGTGGAGACCCCAACGAGCGCGCGCATCACCCGATGAGGGTGAAGGTGCCGGGTGGGCGTACCGATTCACCTCGCTCAGACGCTTCTACCTACTGGAGCTGTCTGTTCCCGAGGGGGGCCAATGTCGCATCGCCGAGTCAGTCCTGACGGTTGGGGACCGCCACCAGGCCGGCCGTCCCAGCGTGCGCCGAAGGGGCGCGGCTGGTTTGTGGGCGTCGCCGCCGCGTCGGCCGTCCTCGGGGTCGTGGCGTTGGGGAACGCGAACAACGCTCCCCGCGCGGCCGGTGGGTCCACGGCCCCGCCGGCGACGAGCTCCTCCCTGCCCGCGGTGACCACCAGCACGACCTTGCCGACCACCACGACGGCGCCACCGACGACCGTCGCCATGGTCGAGGTCCCGAGGCTCGTCGGGATGGGGCTGGCGGGCGCCAAGGCTGCGCTCGCCGACCGGGGGCTGAGGGCGTTGGTCAGGTACCAGGCCACGGCCCGGTACCGTGCCGGGACGGTGATCTCCCAGGCTCGCAGGGCGGGAGCCGGGGTCGTCCCGGACAGCGGGATCACCGTGGTCGTCGCCAAAGCGCCGCCACCTCCGCCAACCACCGCACCGCCGCCGCCCACGACCG
The DNA here is from genome assembly GCA_035550755.1 of Actinomycetota bacterium. GTDB lineage: Bacteria > Actinomycetota > CALGFH01 > CALGFH01 > CALGFH01 > CALGFH01. Next base: position 5,739 of record DASZON010000082.1, read on the forward strand.
CGCCGTCGCGGAACTGCGACCCCTCCTATCCGGACGTCTGCCTCGACCCGAACGCCGAGGACTACGACTGCGCCGGCGGTTCGGGGAACGGGCCCAGGTACGTGGAGGGGCCGATCCGCGTGCGGCCGCCCGACCCGTTCGACCTGGACCGGGAGGGCGACGGCTGGGGCTGCGAACGGGGCTGAGCGCCCAGCGCGGGGGTCCGCGTCGCCGCTTCAGCCGGATCAGCTGGACGTGCGGGCGAGCAGCCGGTCGGTCTCGGCCAGGAGGGCGGCGGCGCCGAGGTGGGCGAAGATGGCCCGGGCCCGGAGCAGTGGCTCGCGGGCCGCGGTCGCGGCTCCGAGGCGGGCGGCGCAGCGGCCCGCGCCCAGCAGGGCCTGGCCTTGCTCGAGCACGACCCCGAACTCCCCCCAGCCGTCCGCCGCCGCCGGGTAGCGGCCGAGGGCACCCTCCAGGTCGGCCTTGGTCTCGGCCAGGACGGCGTGGGCGGTGGCCAGGCAGTGGCGGTAGCGGGCGGCGGGGGCGCCGGCGCCGGCGAGCAACCGCTCGGTGAGCTCGGGCTGGTCGGCGGCCCGGCAGATGCGGGCGACCAGGGGCAGGGGGTCGGCGCGGTAGCAGGCCGGGCCGTCGCGGGTGGCCCGTTCCACCTCCTCGACCAGGGCCAGGGCGGCGTCCAGGGAG
>DASZON010000083.1:0-9921 GCA_035550755.1 Actinomycetota bacterium
AAGTGGACCCCCTGCGCCGCGGCGCAGGAGGTCCACCCGAAACCATCCCTTTCTGCAGGAGGTTGCACGTGTCGACCATGACCGCCCACCCCACAACGCCCCACCCCGGCGGCCGGGGCTCTCCTCGCGCGAGATCCAGCGGCACGCCGCCGGCGGTCGAGGTCGATGGCCTGGTGAAGACCTATGGGAGCCTTCGGGCAGTGGACCGGGTGTCGTTCACCGTCAACCAGGGCGAGTTCTTCGGTGTCCTGGGACCAAACGGGGCCGGCAAGACCACCACCCTGGAACTGATCGAGGGCCTCCGCCAGCCCGACGCCGGCCGGGTTCGCCTACTTGGTGAGGATCCGTGGCCACGCAACCCAAGGCTGCTGCCCCGCATCGGCGTGCAGCTGCAAGCCAGCGCATTCTTCGACAGGCTGAGCGCCCGTGAGCAGCTGGAGACCTTTGGCGCACTGTACGGGGTTCCGGCGTCCCGGACCGCCGAGCTGCTGGACCTGGTCGGCCTGACCGATCAGGCCGGCACCCGCGACGACCAGCTGTCAGGCGGCCAGCGCCAACGGCTGTCGATCGCCTGCGCCCTGGTCCACGACCCCGAGGTGCTGTTCCTGGACGAGCCCACCGGGGCGCTGGACCCCCAGGCCCGCCGCAACCTGTGGGACCTGCTCACCCAGATCCAGGCCCGCGGCAACACCATCGTCTACACCACCCACCACCTGGATGAGGCTGAGGCCCTCTGCGACCGGGTGGCGATCATGGACCACGGCCACCTCCTCACCGTCGGCACCCCGGCCGAGCTGGTTCGGGAGATGGACGCCCCGACGCGGGTATCGCTGCCCGCCCGGGTGCTCGACGACCGGACGGCCGGCGGGCTCCCCGGTGCAGACAACGTCACCAGCGACAACGGTGAGGTCGTGGTCGACACCCGCCGGCCCGAGGTGCTGCTCGGCGCACTGGCCCAGAGCGACCACCTGGACGGAGTCACGGTCCGCAACGCCACCTTGGAGGACGTCTTCTTGCAGCTCACCGGACGGGAGTATCGAGTATGAACACCGCCACCAGCACCCGCTCCACCGCTCCGACCATGGCCCCGGGCACCAGGCGGGCGGGCCCGGCACCGCCGCCATCACCCTGGACCCAGCTGGCCACCCTCACGCGAGCGCTGCTGCGCAGCTTCGTCCGCGACCGCACCACGCTAGGGTTCACCTTTGCCTTCCCCCTGATGCTGTTGGCGGTGCTGGGGCTGCTGTTCCGCTCTGGCGGCAACCCGACTGAGATCGCCGTCGTCGGCACCGGGCCGGTCGTCTCCTCACTGCCCGCCGACGTCTTCGCGGTGCAGCGCTTCGACACCCTGGAGGCCGCTGTGGCAAAGGTGCGAAGCGGGGACCTGCCCGCAGTGGTCACCCAGGACGGCGACACCATCCGGCTGCGCTATGCCGCCAGCGACCGGGTCACCTCGGGCACGATCCGCAGCGTCATCGGCGCCACCGTCGCCCGTGCCAACATCGTCGCCAGCGGCCAGCAGCCGCGCTTCCAGACCGACTTCCAGCAAGTCGAGGCGGCCGACACCCGGCCGATCCAGTACATCACCCCCGGCATCCTGTCCTGGGCGGTGGCCACCTCGGCGGTGTTCGGGGCCGCCCTCACCCTGGTCAGTTGGCGTCGCAAGCAACTGCTGCGCCGGCTGCGGCTGGCGCCAGCTCCCACCTGGACCGTCCTGGCCGCACGCGTCGGGGTCAGCCTGGCCGTCGCCCTGGTCCAGGCCGCGCTGTTCGTCGGGGTAGCGCTGACCCCGCCGTTCGGGCTGCAGCTCGCTGAACGGTGGTGGCTGGCCATCCCGCTGCTGGTCGCCGGCACGCTGTCGTTCCTGTCCATCGGGCTGCTGGTGGGTGCGGTGGCCAAGACCGAAGAGGCCGCCGGAGCCCTGGCCAACTTCGTGGTGCTGCCGATGGCGTTCCTGTCGGGCAGCTTCCTCGCCGTCTCCCAGATGCCCGGCTGGCTGCAGACCCTCAGCCAGGCCTTCCCGCTGCGGCATCTGAACGACGGCCTGCTGGACGTGCTGGTGCATGGCAAGGGCACCGAGGCCGTGGTGGTCCCTGCCGCGGTGCTCCTCGGCTTCACCCTGGCCCTGACATTGCTCGCCACCCGCGTGTTCCGGTGGGACCACGTCTGACCCGGTCGCCGCAGCCCGGGCCGACCACACCGCTGTTCTCGGCATGGAGCCGGTCGGACCGGGTGACGGGAACTAGGCTGAACACGCCGGCCCGGGCGACGACGACGTCGAGGCGGCCGAGCTCGCGGACCGTGCGGTCGATGGCGGCGTCGAGCTGGGCGGTGTCCTGGCTGTCAGCATGGATCACCAGGCACCGCCGGCCGGTCACCTCGACCTCGCGCCGTATCGCCTCGAGCTTCAGCTCCTGCGGTCCTGGCGGCTGGCCGCCCGGCGCCGACTCCGACCGGCCGGTGACCTCGAAGAGGGCCACGTGCGCGCCCTCCTGGGCGAAGGCGAGCGCGTGGGCGCGCCCATGCCCCTGTGCCGCGCCGGTGATGAACACGACCTGATCGTTGAACCGCCCCATGGCTCCTCCTCGACGATCCGGCCACGACGCGGCGCCGGTGGCCGTCTCCTCCTCCAGCTGGTCGCTGGGAAGCTCCTCTCCCTCTCGGGATTGCGCCCGGCTACCCGCACGGGCAGGGGCCGGTACGGGTGTCCCACGAATCGTCACCAGATCGCATGCCACCGGTAACGAACGCCCGGCCTGTGGCGCCCCTGTCAGGCCGCGCCGATCAGTACACCCAGACCGGGGTCCCGGTGGGAGCCACGTCCTCGGCCCAGATCCAGTCGATCGCGGCCAGCGTCACCCGCACGCAGCCGTGGGAGGCGGCATACGGCGGCACGCTCGTGTAGCCGTGCAGGGCGATGCCGTCGTGGTGGAAGTACTTGGGCCTGTACAGCCGTCCCAGGTGCGATTCGCGCCAGCCGTCGATCTGCCGGTAGATCTCCCAGCGCCCATGGGGGGTGTCGGCGAGGTAGCGGCGGCCGTCGTAGCGGTAGTGCTCGTCGGTGCCGGTGGAGGTGTTGAGCGTCCAGCGGACCCGGCCGTCGTCGACCACCAGCAGCGGCTGGCGGCGCTCGTCCACCTCCAGGACCCGGCCGGCGCGGCTGCGCGCCTCCCGCCGTCGGCCCTGCTCCAGCGCCAGCCTGGTCCGAGGCCCGACGACCCCGTCGCGTTCCAGGCCGGCCGCCGTCCGGATGGCGAACATGGCCTGCTCGGTGAGGGACCCGAAGACGCCGTCGACCGGCCCGACCCAGTAGCCGAGCTCCCGCAGCCGCCGCTGCACCGCCTCCACCGCGGCCCCCCGGTCACCGTGGCGGAGCAGCTCGGGCGTGTCCGGCCGGGGCGAGGTGGTGGTGGGCGTAGCCGTCGTGGTGGTGGACGGTCGGGTTGTGGTCGTGGATGCGCCGGTGGTGGTCGAGCTCGTGGGGGCGCCTGGGTCGTGGTCGGCGCCGCGGTCGAGGCGGCCCCGGCCGACGAGGCACCGTCGCTGGCGCAGGCGGTCAGGGCCAGCGTGGGCGCGGGCACCAGCAGCCAGGCGCCCCGGAGGTACCGGCGGTCCATCGGGACGCCCCGCGGCCTGCCCGCGGGTCGGGGGTTCATGGGCCGACCATGCCGACCGGGTGCTGGTGTGGTGCGGGCGTCGACACCATGGATCGTCGTCATCCGTCGCTCAGGTACTGGTGGATCGCCCGGATGGTGGTCGAGCCCTCGCCGACCGCGGCGGCGACCCGCTTGATCGAGCCGTGGCGGACGTCGCCGGCCGCGAACACTCCGGGCAGGCTGGTCTCGGACGGCAGCAGGGGCCGCTCCAGCGGCCACCCGGCCGGGGGCCGGCCATCCCGGCCGAGCAGGCCGGTGTCGGTGACCACGAACCCCCAGCGGTCGCGGCGGATGGCCGGCGGCAACCAGCCGGTGCGGGGCTCGGCCCCGATGAGCACGAACAGGGCGGTCGCGGGCACCGTCTCGCGCACGCCCGCGCTACGGTCGTTGAGGGTCAGGCCGGTCAGGCGGCCCTCGCCGTGGCCGGCCACCGCCTCGGTCTGGTAGCGGACGGCGATGTCGGGGGTTGTCTGCAGCTCCCGGACCAGGTAGTCGGACATGCTCTCGGCCAGCGTGGAGCGGCGGACCAGGAGGGTGACCTGGGCGGCGTACCTGGCCAGGTGGACCGCGGCCTGACCGGCGAAGTTGCCGCCACCGACCACGAACACCTGCTCGCCGGCTATGGCCTTGGCCTCGGAGGCGGCGGCCATAGAACACCCCCGCCCCGACCAGCGCCTCCAGGCTGTCCACGCCCAGCCGCCGCCAGCACATCCCGGTGGCGAGGATGACGGCCCGGCCGGTGACCTCGGTCCCGTCACCCAGGGTGACCATCCGGTCGGGCCCGGCCACGCGCAGGCCCATCGCCCGCTTGCCGTGGACGATGTCGGCGCCGAAGCCGAGGGCCTGGTGGAAGGCTCGGTAGGCCAGCTTGGTGCCGCTGACACCGCGGGGGAACCCCAGGTAGTTGCGGATCATGGCGCTGGTCCCGGCCTGTCCGCCGGTCGCCTCCGGCTCCATCATCACGGTACCCAGCCCCTCCGAGGCCGCGTAGACGGCCGCGGCCAGCCCGGCCGGGCCGGCCCCGAGCACCACGACGTCGTAGGCGGCCGCGGCCGGGCGGGTCGGGGCCGACAGCGCCTCGGCCACCTCGACGAAGGAGGGCTTCCGCAGGACCACGCCGTCGAAGGTGACCACCACCGGGAGCTGTCCGGCGGTGGCGCCGACCTGGCCCAGGAGCGTCCGGCCCTCCTCGGAGTCGGCCGGCAGGAAGCCGTAGCGGACCTTGTTGCGGGCCAGCACGTCCCGGAGCTCATGCCCCCGGGCCGACCACCGCTCGTCGACCACCTGGACAGCTTCGAACCCGGGGCGGTGCAGCTGCGCCCACTCGTGCAGCAGCCCGACGACCAACTTGTGGAAGCCCTCGTCGCCTGGCTGCCACGGCTTCAGGCCCCAGTCGTCGACCTGGCCGAGCACGGCCGCCCGGACCAGCCGAGCGCCCACCTCCCGGTCACCCCAGTCGGTCAGCAGCGCCCGCTTGGCCGCCGGGTCCAGTCCACCCACCCTGGCCATGAGCTCGATCCCGCTCATGTCGGCCAGCCGCAGGTCGGCCAGGACCAGCGCCACCTGCCCGCCCTGGGCCCTGACCCGCTCCAGCCTGGCCAGCGCGGTCGCGCCCGACGGCGCGCTGATCAGCCCCGTAGCGCTTGCGCAGCTCGCCCTCGATGCCGCGGCGGGCCACCGGCTCGTGGTCCACCGCCAACAGCACCGGTGGCGACATCGCAGGGGTGTCGAGGCCGGTCAGCTGACCACGACAAGCTGGTTGCTGACGTCGGACATCCCGGGGGTGTCCCACGCGTCGTCGCCGGCGGCCCGCTTGGACCGCGGCGAGGACACCTTCCCCTGCAGGATCACCACGCCCTGCTCGACCTCCACCTTGAGCTCGTCGTCACGGGTGTAGGGGTTCTCGCGCAGCCGGTCGACCACGGTCGACTTGATCTCATGGTCGCTCGGCTGCTCCCGCCAGAGCTCGTCATACCAGCCGTCGTAGTAGCGGTCGTAGGGGTACGCCCAGGGTCCGACCCCTGCCGAACGGGGACCCAGCATCGCGTTGCTCCTTTCTTCGGACACCCGGGGGCGCTACCCGCGGCGGCCGGGGAGCCGGCGGGTCGCCAACCAAGCGTCATCGGATCGTGCCGAAGCGGTAACGGAGCCCCTCTCGGCGCTGGCGTGTCGGCTGTGTTACAGGCCCGGGCCGATCCCATGACCACCGGCCGCCGCTCCCCGGTCGGGCGGGAATCATGCTGAGAGGGCACCACCAGGTGCCAGCCGACCAACAGGAGGTCGTAACCGTGACGGACCTGGCACGAGCCATCCCGGCCGACCGGGACGGGCGATCGGTCGGCAGCCGACGGCCGGTGGCCGGCTTCCCGTCCTTCCCCGAGGCCGAGAACGCCGTCGACCGGCTGGCCAGCGCCGGCTTTCCGGTCGACCGGGCCGCGATCGTGGGCCGCGGGGTCGTGGTCCTGGAGGTGGGCGCCCGCATGGGCGACCGGATGGCGCTGCGCGCCCTGGCGGGCGGCCGGCCCGAGGTGCTCTCCGCCGGCGACCTGCGTGCCGCCACCTACGAGGTGCTGGCCGACGAGGAGGTCGCCGAGGAGGCGGCCCGGCTGCTCGACCACCACTGACCCGGCGGGCCGGACGCGCTCAGCCGTCCCATTCCACCTCGCGGACGTGCGGGAAGCGGGTGAGGGCCTCCAGCAGGCGCTCGGGCGGGTAGCGGCGAGGCAGCCTGGCCACCAGGACGACGCGGTCGCCGCCGTCGGCCGGCTCGCGATCCAGGCCCCGGACCGACACCCCCTCGCGCCGGGCCAGCTCGGCCACCTGCTCCAGGTCAAAGCTGCCCCTGGTCATCAGGGTGAACTCCTCGCGCGACACCGCCCAGCGGCGCAGCAGGTCGCGGGCGGCCCGCAGCCCGCCCAGGGTGACCCCGACCAGCACCGTGGCCCCGACCGCCAGCAGGTAGCGGCCGACCCCGACGGCCACCCCGAGCGAGCAGGTCGCCCAGATGCTGGCAGCGGTGGTCAGGCCGCGCACGTTCAGGCCGTGGTGGAGGATGGCGCCGCCGCCGAGGAAGCCGATGCCGGTGACGATCTGGGCGGCCAGCCGGCTGGGATCGGCCGACTCGCCGAAGCCGTAGGCCGAGACCAGGGTGAACAGGCAGGCGCCGGTGGTGAGCAGGATGTGGGTCCGCAGCCCGGCCGCCTGGTCGGCCAGCTCCCGCTCGGTGCCGATGATGCCGCCGAGCAGGGCGGCCAGCGCCAGTCGGCCGAGCAGTTCCAGGTCGCTGGGTATGGGCCGCTCCCGTCGTCAGCCGAGGTGGCCCGGGATGCTATCGCATCAGCCGGTCCCGGCCTCCGGCGACGGCCGGTCGCCGGCTGCGGCCCGCGACCCGCCGCCCTCGGCCAGCGGCCTGGGGCTGGTCGGCGGGTGGCCGTTGCCGGACAGCGTGTCGACCAGGCGCAGCAGCTCGACCGGGAGCGGGAAGATCAGGGTCGAGTTCCGCTCGGCCGACACCTCGGCCATGGTCGACAGCACCCGCAGCTGCATGGCCGCGGGATGCTCCTCCAGCACCACCGCGGCCTCGCCGAGGGTGCCGGCGGCCTCGCGCTCGCCCAGGGCGTGGATGACCTTGGCCCGGCGGTCACGTTCGGCCTCGGCCTGGCGGGCCATGGCCCGGCGCATCGTCTCGGGCAGCTCCACGTCCTTGACCTCGACCAGGGTGACCTTCACTCCCCAGGGATTGGTGAGGTCGTCGATGATCTGCTGGAGCCGCTGGTTGATGTCGTCCCGCTTGACCAGCAGCTCGTCCAGGTCGACCTGGCCGAGGATGCTGCGCAGGGTGGTCTGGGCGACCTGGGAGGTGCCCAGCATGTAGTTCTCGATGGCGATGACCGCCCGGACCGGCTCGACGACGTTGAAGTAGGTGACGGCGTTGACCCGGACGGTGACGTTGTCGCGGGTGATGACGTCCTGGGGCGGGATGTCCATGGTGACGGTGCGCAGCGACACCTTCACCATGCGGTCGACGACCGGGATGATGAGGAACAGCCCGGGTCCCTTGGCGGCGATCACCCGGCCGAGGCGGAAGATGACGCCGCGCTCGTACTCGGGGACGATCCGGACTGAGGCCGACAGCAGCAGCAAGACAACGGCGAGGGCGATGCCCAGGCCGACCAGCAGGTCGATGCTCACGGTGGTGCCTCCTTGGCGGTGTGGTGGTCGGGTGCCGGCGGGACCGGTGACGGCTCGACCAGCAGGTCGAGGCCGTCCAGGCCCACGACGTGGACGTCCTGGCCGGGGCGAAGGCGGCCGTCGGCGGCGCGGGCCCGCCACCAGGCGCCGTCGAGCCGCAAGCTGGCGCCGCCGGTCTCGTCGACGTCTCGGACGACCGCGTGGCGGCCGGCCAGACCTTCGGCACCGGTGACGCTGGGGGTGCGCCGGGCCCGCAAGGCCAGGCGGCCGGCCAGCACCGCGCCGCCCCCGACCACCAGCGCCACCGGCCACAGCACCGGCATGGCCACGGCCAGCGGGCCGTCGAACAGCAGCAGGCCGCCGATCAGCAGGGCGATCGTGCCGCCACCGGCGAACACCCCGACCCCTGGGGCGAACAGCTCGGCCACGAACAGGGCCGCGGCCAGCGCCAGCAGCAGCAGCCCGGCCAGGTTGACCGGCAGCACCGACAGCGACACGAACCCCAGCACCAGCAGGACCGCGCCGATGACCCCGCCAAGGCCAATGCCGGGGGAGGCCAGCTCGTAGAGCACGCCCAGGGTGCCGATGGACAGGAACAGGAAGGCCAGGTTGGGGTCGGCCAGCCATCCGATCAGGGTGCGCGCCCAGGACCGCTCCAGCGGGACGGTGTCGGCGCCGGCGGTGCGCAGGGTGACGGTGTCGCCGGGGGCGAGCTCGACCTCGCGGCCGTCGAGCCGCTTCAGCAGCTCGGCCTGACTGGCCGCCAGCAGGTCGACCGCGCCGAGGCGCTCGGCCTCGGCGGCGGGGACGGCCCGGCCCTCGCGCACGGTGGCGACGGCGAACTCGGCGTTGCGACCCCGACGCCCGGCGACCGCCTCGGCGAAGGCGGCCGCGTCGTTGACCACCTTGTCGGAGATTTCGCCTCCCCGGAGGTCGACCGGGGTGGCGGCGCCGATGGTGGTCCCGGGGGCCATCGCGGCCACGTGCGCGGCGAAGGTGATAATGGCCCCGGCCGAGGCGGCCCGCGCCCCCGACGGGGCCACGTACACCACCACCGGGACCCGGGCGCTCAGGAAGGCCTGGCTGATCTGCCGCATGGAGGTGTCCAGCCCGCCCGGGGTGTCCAGCTCGACCAGGAGGGCCTGATGCCCGCCGCGCTCGGCCGCCTGCACCCCGTCGGCCAGGTGGCCGGCCACGACCGGGGTGATCGGACCCGATACCTCGGCCGCCAGCACCGTCGAGGCCTGGCCGCTCGCACCCGCCGGCCAGATCAGCAGCAGGCTGCACGCCAGCAGCGCCGCCGCCGGCCCGAGGCGGCGCACAGCGTCCATCACTGCATCCAGTCGGCGGGGCGGCGGTTAGGGCCCGGCCAGGCCGACCGGGTGCTGGTGGTCGCCGGTCAGGCGCTCGATGCGGTGGGCCAGGGCGAGGCCGGTGTCGGTGACGGCCTCGGTGCCCGGCGTGAAGACGGCCAAGGTGGCCGTGCCGCCGGTCACCTCGATGGCGACCTGGTCGTCGACCCCGGCGGCGGCGTCGGCCACCCGGGCGACGAACCTCATGGCGGACCGGAAGCCGTCGAACTCGAACGCCTTGACGATCCGGCCGCCGACGGGCGTCCAGCCCGGCAGCGCCCGCAGCTCCTGATCGAGGGTTGCCTGGTCCATAAGATCCTCCCACTTGCCTTGCTGGTGGGGTCTGTCCAGACCAGGGATAGCCGTGGATGGCGGGGCGCGTCGCGGCCGTCACGGCTTCGCCGATCCATCGCAAGCCGATCGCAACACACGACCGGGGCGGCCGCGCGGCCGCGCCACCGCCGACCAGGCCCGGTGCGGCACCGGGCGGCGCGGTCGGACCGGTCGCATCACCGGCGGCGCTTGAGATGGGCGATCTGCATGGCGACGCTGATCGCGAAGAAGGTGGCGTAGATGCCCGGCACCCTGAAGCTGACGGCGACCAGCGCGGCGACGACAAGGGCGTTGTTCACCAGCAGGAACCTGATGTTGGCAGGTCTCATCCTCGGGCCCACCCGCGTCATGGTCTCCTCCTGAAGCCTCGGCAGACGACGGAAGCGGCC
>DASZON010000084.1:0-5808 GCA_035550755.1 Actinomycetota bacterium
CGCTCGCGGGCGACGAGACCGCGACCCTGCTGGGGTTCCTTGACTTCCAGCGGGCGACCCTGGCCTGGAAGGTGTCGGGGCTGGACGCGGACGGGCTGCGGGCAACGGTCGGCCCGTCGTCGATGACCCTGGGCGGGATGCTCAAGCATCTGGCCTATGTCGAGGACGGCTGGTTCAACCGGACGCTGCACGACCGCACGCCCCATCCCCCCTGGGACACGGTGGACTGGAACGCCGACCGGGACTGGGACTGGCACTCGGCCGACCAGGACACCCCTGCGCAGCTCCTGACGATGTGGCGGGACACCGTGGAGCGCTCCCGCTCCCAGGTCGACGAGGCCCTGGCGAACGGCGGCGGCCTCGACCAGCTGGCCCGCCGCACCTGGGCGGACGGGCGCGCCCCCAGCCTGCGCTGGATCCTCGTCCACATGATCGAGGAGTATTCGCGCCACAACGGCCACGCCGACCTGCTGCGGGAGTCGGTGGACGGCGAGACCGGGGAGTAGCGCTCCGGGAGGTGATGGGATGGGCATCGGGGTCGGCATCTTCCTGATGGTGCTGGGGGCGATCCTGGCCTTCGCCGTGAAGACCGACGTCCCCGGGATCAACGTCAACACCCTCGGGGTCATCCTGCTGCTGATCGGCCTGGTCGCGTTCGTCTACTCGCTGGTCTTCTGGAGCAGCCTGACCCCCTGGGGTCGCCGCCGGGTCAACGCCCGCCGCCGCATGGTCGGCCTGGAGCCGCCGGTCGAGCTCGACGAGGAGCCCCCGTTCGGCGACCCCCCGCCACCCCCCCTCTAGGGCCCAAGCGCGTCTCGGGCGAGCAGCCACCAGCTAGAATTCCCTGGGCGAGCGTGGCGGAACGGCAGACGCGCCGGGTTTAGGTCCCGGTGGGGCAACCCGTGGGGGTTCGACTCCCCCCGCTCGCACCGCCGGCCGGGTTGGTGCTGGAGCGTGGCTAGAAGGGGACCGACTGGACCTCGAAGTACGCCTTGTAGGACGCGCCGTCCCCGGAGATCAGGGGCGACTCGAACTGCGCGAAGATGCCTTCGAACGACGGGCTGAGGGTCCGGGTCAGCTGGACGAGATCCTTTGTCGACAGCATCACGTTCACGGAGCCGACATGGTCGTCGTCGGTGCCGAGCAGCTCGTTCACGCGTCGCTTGAGGTCCGGGCCGGCGACGAAGAAGGCGACCTGGGCGATGAAGGCGAACGCGGGACCGGCAGCGGGGATCTCGCCGAGCGCCGCGGTGACCCCGTCGGCGGCCTTGTCGACGGCCTCGTCGACATGCTCCTTGTACTTCTCGGGGTCCCCCTCGTCATGCTCGGCGAGGTTCACCGCGATAACCACGCCCGACGGCTCCCCGCGGTAGAGCTCCAACTGGTCGGCCACCGACTCGCCGGCGTCGACGTCCTCATAGATGCGGGTCTTCACCGTCCCCCGCTGCTCCACGTTCATCGGCAGGACGCCGAAGGCGAAGTAGGGCTCGTCGGAGGCCGAGATCTCGCTGGTCTCGCCGAAGCAGTGGAAGCCCACGAAACGGATCGCAACCTGCTGGATCTCGATCGCCCCGAGGTCGGGCCAGAAGTAGATCGTGCCCTGCTCGAATCGGGTGAGCCCCGAGGCCTGGTCGCTGGGGTCAGGCTCGGAGTCGGACACCGGGAACCCCAGGAAGGAGCCGGTGTTGCCGAGGAGGTCGTAGCGATGCGCGGTGACCTGGTTCAGGAAGAACGGGGTCCCGCCGGTACGCATGTAGATGGTGCCGCGCTCATACAGCCGCCGGAAGCCGCCCTGGACGTCCATGACGCCGGCCAGTCCCGCGACCAGCGGCGCCCCGGCGACCGCGCCCAGCTGGCCCGCCTTCTGGTCCATCTTGTCCATGGCGACGCCGCTCGCCAGCGAGGGTGTGGTCAGTCCCGTCCCGATGGTCGTTCCCGGGTGCTTGGGCACGACGCCGGTCGGCAGCGAGGGTGGGGTCAGTCCCGTCCCGATCGGCGACCCTGGGTTGACGGGCACGATTCCATCAGGTGCCATGGCGGCGGCCCCCCTTCTGGATCCAGCGATCCAAGCACTCCCGACAGCTTACTGGTCCTGTCCACCCCCGACGGCGGCGCGGCGCCGGCCCTCAGGCCGCCACTGGGGGGTCGGGGTCGGGGGGGACGGGGTGGTGCCTGCGGCCGACCCGTTGGGCCAGGGGGATGGCGAACCACAGGGTGGCGAAGAGGCCGGCCAGGGCCGCGGCCAGCAGGGTCGCCCAGGTGCCGAGGACGAAGCTGGCCGCCAGCTGGACCGCGCTGACCAGGGCGAGCAGGAGCAGGACGAGGCCGGCGATCGCATAGCGGTGCCCGGTCTTGACCAGCTGGGGCCGGAGGCGCTGGCGGAAGACGGTCCGGTGGTAGCCGACCGGGCCGATCAGCAGCGCCGCCGAGACCGCCGACAACACCAGGGTGACCAGGTAGACGGCCTGCTGGGCGCCGGTGAGGTCGGGGAAGCGGGGGGTGAAGGCCAGTCCCAGGAGGAAGGCGAACAGGATCTGGACGCCGGTCTGGGCGACCCGCAGCTCCTGGAGCAGCTCGCTGAACTGGCGGTCGACGGTCTGCTCCTCGGACTCGCCGCGGACCATCTGGTTCCACTCCGCCTGCTCGCTGGTGACCGGCCGCTGGCACTGCGGGCATCGGGCCGTGCCCGACAGCTTGCCTGGCCGGGTCGGGAGACCATGGTGGTATGGCGTCAGGTCGGGGTGGGATTCCATTCGGCGGCCTCGTCGGTGGAGCATGCACCATTGGGCTACCCAGCGGCCGGGCGCGCCTAACGGTCGCGCGCCTGGGGGGCGGGTGCCTAGGTGACCTCGACGGCGACCGGTTCGATGCGGCGTCCGAACTCCAGCTCGAACAGGTCCCCGTTGCGTTCGGCGGCCCACATGGCCAGGTCGGGCACGTCGCGGGCGTGCAGCTCGAGCCGCAGGTGATCGCCCCCGTCGACCACGGTGGCGGCCTCGACGACCTGGAAGTGGTCGGCGTCAAGGCCGTCGGCCAGCCGCAGCAGCGCGGCCAGGCGCCGCACCAGCGTCCGGTCGTGGTCGCCGAGGGCCATGTAGTCGGGATGCCGGTCGGCCGGCAGGGCCTTGCGGTGGTAGCGGGCGACGTTGGCGACCAGGTCGCGCTCGCGGGCCGTGAACCCGTCCAGGTCGGCGTTGCGGATCAGGTACAGCGAGTGCTTGTGGTGGGACGACTGGCTCACGGCGTAGCCGACGTCGTGCAGCAGGCCGGCCACCTCGAGCAGCCCACGCTCGTCGGGGCCGAGGCCGTGCAGGGCGGTGGTCTGGTCGAACAGCGACAGGGCGAGGTCGGTCACCCGGCGGCAATGGGCCTCGTCCCAGGCGTGCCGGCGGGCGAAGTCGAGCACCGCCCGGCGGTGCCTTGGCCCGTCGGGCGGCTCGGGCGGCGCCAGGTCGCGGCGGGCCAGCTCGGAGAGGATCACCCCCTCACGCAGCGCCCAGGGGGCCAGCACCAGCTGGTCGAGGCCGAACGCCTGCATCACCAGGGCGGCCACCTGCGAGCCGGCCACGACGTTGCCGGCCCGCAGCGCGTCCAGACCGGCCAGGCGGCTGCGCTGGCGGGCGGTGGTGGTGGCCAGGTAGCCGGCGACCACGTCCAGCGCCTCCCTGGTGAGCACCGGGGCCGTCTGGCCGTCGATCCCCGCGAAGCCGAAGGCGTGCCGCGGCGTCGGCGCCTCGGGCAGGGCCGCGGCCACCTCGCCGAGGTTGCGGAAGGTCTTGGAGGTGGCGCAGACGACCTCGTGGTGATGGGCGCGGATGCGGTCGGCGAGCGGGCCGAGCAGGGCCAGGGCGTGCACCCGCAAGGCGACCAGGTCGTCGTGATCGACCGGGTCGGTGCGGACGAACCGGCGCGACAGCCTGGTCGCGCCCAGCGGCAGGCTCTCGGCGATGTGGGGCCGGTCGCGTTCGCCGGCGGCCACCTCCAGGCTGCCGCCGCCGATATCGACCACCAGCAGCCGCCGGGCCGAGAAGGCGGTCCAGCGGCGGGCGGCCAGGTAGGTGAGCCGCGCCTCCTGGGCTCCGGGGAGCACGTTCACGGCCACGCCGGTGGCCTCGCGCACCGACCCGAGCGCCTCGACGCCGTTGCGAGCCTCCCGGATCGCCGAGGTGGCGAAGCCGACCAGCACGTCGGCCCGGAGCTCGTCGGCGCGGTCCCGCATGCGGGCGACGGTGGCGGTGAGCCGCTCGATCGCCTCCTCGGGCAGGAGCATGGCCGGCAGGGCGGCCTCGGCGAGGCGCAGGGTCTCGCGCTCCCGGTCGACCGGTACGAAGGTCCCGTCGGGCTGGCCGTCGACGACCACCAGGTGGACGGTGTTGGAGCCAACGTCGAGAACCGCCAGACGCACCGGCTGCACCTTCCCGGTGAGGAGGACCCAACGGTCCCGCTTGTGCTGGCCGTCCAGGCGCCAGCGATACCCAGCGATACGAGGATATCCCCGGGCCAGGACCGGCTAACGTCGCGCCTGGCTCAGCACGGGCGTGGGTCCCAGGCCGGCAGGGCGCGGGTGGCCGCCGTCGGCTTGGGCGGGCGGGTCGCGGCCGGGGCCTTCCTGACCCGGGTCGCCACCCGGTGGAAGTCGCCGCCGAGGGTCAGGACCACCGTGGTGCGGGCGAGACCGGCTCGGGGGTGGCGCCCGACCCCCCGGCCGGCCTGCACCACCTGGGCCACGGTGCCGGCGGCCTTCGTGGACCCGGGGGCGTACGAGAGCACGGTCGCCGCGGCCGTCGGGGCGTTGCCGCCGCTGGCGGCCTTGAAGCCGAGCCGGCGCAGGGCGGTGGCGGTGCGGGCGGCGAGGCCCTGGCGGTCAGTGGCGTTCCGGACCACCACCGAGATCTGGGAGGGCGGGACCGGCTTGGGGGGTGGGGCGGTGGTGGGCGGGGCTGGCGGGGCCGGGCGCGCCGGGCGGCTGAGGAGCTTGGCCACGACGGCGGTGGCGTCGGGCTGCCTGGGCAGCAGGATCTGCTCCCAGCCCTGGCGCAGGCCGGCGTCGAACCCGGGCTGGCCGGCGCGGCGGACGACCCCGTCCCGCTGGACGGCCCGGTCCACGGGGAGGGTGAGGGTGGTCAGGCGGGCCGGGTCGAAGGCGTGGAACTGGCGGGCCAGGGTGACGGCGCGGCGGATGGTGAGGCGGTCGTCCTTGGTCAGGCTGTGGACCACGGACCCGACCAGGGCGTTGGCGCGCAGCGGGTTGGCCAGGTTGCGGCCGACGGCGTTGCCGGCCAGGGCGCGGAGCATGGTCTGCTGGCGGCGGATGCGGCCGAGGTCGGTGCCGGGGTCGGCGTGCCAGCGGCCGGCCGTGTCCTGGTACTGGAAGTAGCGGCTGCGGGCCAGGGCCAGGGCCTGGTCGCCGTCCAGGCGGCGGCAGCCCGGCCGGGACACCCGCAGGCCGGACTCGTTGCGGCCGTCGTGGTCGTCGCGGACCGGCCGGGGGAAGTACATCGAGACCCCGCCGAGGGCGTCGACGACCTCGCGGAAGCCGTCGAAGTTGACCAGCAGGTAGTGGTGGATGGGGATGTGCAGGCTCTGCTGGATGGTCTGGACCAGCTGGCCGGGGCCGTGGTTGAAGGCCGAGTTGATCTTGGCCGACCCGTCGGTGCCGGCGACGGGGACGTACAGGTCGCGGGGGATCGACAGCACGGCGGCGTGGCGGGCCGCCGGGACCAGGTGGACGAGGATGATGACGTCGCTGCGCTGGCCGGCGGCGTCCCCGAACCCGCCGTCGCGCAGGCCCTGGCGGGTGTCGGAGCC
>DASZON010000085.1:0-1833 GCA_035550755.1 Actinomycetota bacterium
AGCGGCGACCGGCTCTCGGGGCTGCTGTACGACCGGGTCAGGCTGGCCAAGGAGATGCAGCTGCACATGTGGACGCATTTCTGCGAGCGGGCGGCCAAGCTGGCCAAGGGCCGCATCCGCGGCGGCATCCACATCGACACCCGCCGGGTCGAGCTCTCCGGTGCCCATGGCCGCTGACCGCCCCCGCGGCGGCCGCCGGGCCCGCCGGGCCCTGGAGGCGCTGGCCGGCAAGAGCTTCAACTTCGACCCCGACCCGGGCGACCACTACACCACCGAGAACGGCTGGAAGGTCGACGACTACCTCCAGCCGCTCCCTCCCGAGCCACCCGGCCCGCCCCGTCCCGGGGGCAGCTTCGAGGTCGCCCAGCGCCTCATGCGCGACTACGCCTTCGCCGACCCGGCGATCGTCCGGGCCATCTACGCCGACGACAGCCCCTTCCAGACCCGCGACATGCTGCTCGAGGGCCGCTTCTACGGCCTGCGGTTCCACTTCGGGGTCCGGGTCGGGGGCGTGGCCGACCACCAGCTCACCGTGGACGGCCGCCCGGTGCGCCGCTGGGGCTGGAACTACCGCACCCTCCAGGGGCACCTGGAAGCCGGCCAGATGGACTACGAGGTCCGCAAGTGGCTCGACTCCGGGGAGGTCGAGTTCCGCATCCACGCCTTCTCCCGCCCGGCCCACATCCCCAACCCGGTCATCCGCCTCGGCTTCCGGGTGTTCGGCCGCTGGGTCCAGCGCCGCTTCGCCCGCCACGCCTGCGTCCGGATGGCCCGGATGACGGCCGCCCAGGTGGCTCCGGCGAGCACAACTCTCTAACCAGGGTCTTCGCCCCGAAACCGTTGTGCCGCAACGGTTCCGGGCGCCGAAGTTTCTCGCCAGCTTGGCCCTGCCCCCGAGGTCGCCGGTGTATACTCCGGCCCGGAATCACAGCCGTGTAATTTTGTCCACAGGCTGTGGGAAACTCCGGTCCAGCGGCGATCGCATCAGCGGTAGGGGAGAGCAACAGCAGTCATGCCGGGCAGCTTCGCGCACCTCCACGTGCACACCGAGTACTCGATGCTCGATGGAGCCGCCCGGGTCGACGACCTGTTCGCCGAGGCCGCCCGCATGGGCATGCCGGCCCTGGCCATGACCGACCACGGCCAGCTGTTCGGCGCCGTCGACTTCTACCTGGCCGGCCAGAAGCACGGGGTCAAGCCGATCCTCGGTGTCGAGGCGTACCTCGCCCCCGGGTCCCGGTTCGAGAAGCAGCGGCGCGACGTGGCCGAGCCCTACAGCCACCTGACCCTGCTGGCCGAGAACCAGACCGGCTACGCCAACCTGCTGCGGCTGGTCTCGGCGGCCTCGCTGGAAGGCTACTTCTACAAGCCGCGCATGGACCGGGAGCTGTTCGAGCGCTACGGCGAGGGGCTGATCGCCACCTCCGGCTGCCTCGGCTCCGAGGTCAACCAGCGCCTGCTCAAGGGCGACCGCAAGGGCGCGGCCGCGACCCTGGCCGAGTTCCGCGACCTGTTCGGGCCCGGCAACTACTTCGCCGAGCTGCACGACCACGGGCTGCCCGAGCAGCGCCGGGTCAACCCCGACCTGATCGCCCTGGCCGGCGACCTGGGGGTGCCCCTGCTGGCCGCCAACGACCTCCACTACACCCGCCGCGAGGACGCCGGCCCCCACGAGGTCCTGCTCTGCATCCAGACCGGGGCCGTGCTGGCCGACCCCAAGCGGTTCAAGCTCGAGGGCGAGGAGTTCTACCTCAAGAGCCCGGCCGAGATGCGCGCCCTGTTCGCCGACCACCCCGAGGCCTGCGACAACACCCTGGAGGTGGCCGAGCGCTG
>DASZON010000086.1:0-5759 GCA_035550755.1 Actinomycetota bacterium
GCTCGGACGGGGTCGAGACCTCGTTCAAGCTCGACGGCGACACCCGCTTCGGGTTCCGCAACGAGCCCGCGCCCAGCGCCGAGCTCAAGGTCGGCGAGGACGCCTTCGTGACCGGTGAGAAGTCGGGCGGCACGGCCACCGCCAGGCGGGTCGTGTCCGGGGAGCTGGCCCGCCGGGGCGCCGGCAGCGCCGGCAAGGGCACCCCCTAGCCCGGGCCGGGCCCGAACCCCCGCGCTGGCCTCAGCTTGGCCATGAGGCCAGCGCGGCCACGACCAGGACCAGCAGGAAGAACCCGAGGGCGAACCAGGCGGCGCGCATCGCGTGGCGGGCCACCGGGACCGGCCGCAGGGCCAGGAGGCGGCGGCCGCAGTCGCACATGCCAGGCTCGAAGGCGACCCGATGGCCTTCGCTGCAGGCGAACCGGGGCCGGTCGCGGACGTCGTAGCCGCAGGCCGCGCAGGCGTCCAGAGCGCTGTTCTCGAACCCGCAGCGGGGACAGACCCGCTGCGAGGCCCACTCCCAGGCCAGCACCCCGGAGCTGAGGGCGGCCAGGCCGCCGAAGATGGCGAAGGTGACCAGGCCCGACCCGACGGTGTCGTGGAGGGCGACGGTGAACAGCACGCTGCCGACCGCCGACATGGCCAGGGCGACCCCGACCGCGGTCAGGGTCGAGCGGACCGCCGCCGGACGCCGCCCGGGGGTGGATCGGAACGCCTTCACGCATTCACGTTACCCGGACGCAGATCCGATGGTGAACCGGACGGGTTGTCACTAGCCTGGGACCAGGAAGGCAGGCACCGGGACGGAGGCGGCATGGCGGGGCCGAACGGGGACAGAACCCAGTGGCGGGAGCTGTTCCACGAGGTGGTCGAGACCAACCTGTGCACCGGCTGCGCGGCCTGCGTGATGGCCTGCCCCCGGGACGTGCTCGACTACGACCATGCCGAGACCTACCAGCCGTTCAACGTCGAGCTGTCGACCGCGGCCGACGACTGTGTCCACGGCCAGCGGGGCTGTGACATCTGCACCCGGGCCTGCCCGCGCTTCCGCGACTGGGAGGTCGAGTGCGACCAGGCCCTGTTCGGGCGGGCCCGCGAGCCCGAGGAGGTGACCGGCGTCCGCCGGGGGGTGTTCCTGGCCAGGGCGGCCGACCCGGCCGTGCTGGAGGCCGGCCAGGACGGGGGGCTGGTCTCGGCCCTGCTGATCTGGGGGCTGGCCAGCGGCCGGATCGAGGGCGCCCTGACCTCGCGGCTGTCGGCCACCCGGACCTGGGACGGCGAGCCGTTCCTGGCCACCACCCGCGAGGAGGTCCTGGAGGCGGCCGGCTCGCGCTACACCTACGCCGCCAACCCCCTGGCCATGAAGGAGGCCGAGCGGCGGGGGCTGCGGCGCCTGGCCCTGGTCGGGATGAGCTGCCAGGCGTCCATCAACGGCACCCTGCAGGCCCGCCGGGTCAACAAGTACGCACGGCGGATCGAGATCACCCTCGGGCTGCTGTGCTCCAAGTCGTTCGGCTACGAGGGCCTGCGCCGGGTGGTCACCGAGGACTACGGCGTGCCCCTGGACGACGTGGCCAAGGTCAACATCAAGGGCCGGTTCCAGCTGTGGCGGCGCTCCACCGGCGAGCAGGTCGAGATCCCCCTGAAGGAGCTGGCGCCGGCCACCCGCGAGGGGTGCAAGCTCTGCCCCGACTTCGCGGCCGAGCACGCCGACATCGCCACCGGCGGCCTCGGCCAGCGCGACGGCTGGACCCTGGCCGTGGTGCGCACGGCCCGGGGCGAGGAGTGGCTCGGCGAGGCCGAGGCGGCCGGGGTCGTCATCGTCCGGCCGGGCGAGGAGGACCCGGCCGCGCTCGCCCTGATGGCCAAGCTCGCCGCCCGCTCCCGGGGGCGCTGGCCGGCCGAGCTCGGCGGCGATCGGGCGGCCCCGCGCATGCTTCCGGTTGTGCAGGCAAGCGGAGGAAGCACGCGAACCGCCTAGTGTCTCCGATTTGCAGGGATATGGCAGGAACGTTGTAACCTCCCGCTCGCAAGGCACTACGGTCCTGACCGGCTCATGACCTCGCCCGGTCGTCTCCGGCGCCGCCACCGCTCGGAGTGCTCGGTCCATGCCTTGGGGGGAGGGACGACATGGCCACCGACCGCGACGAGCAGCAACGCCAGCAGCAGGAGCTGGAGGAGATCCGTCGCAGCTTCGCCGAGATGGGCGCCCGCATGGGCTCCCTGTTCGAGCCGGCGGAGCTGGTCGAGGAGCCCACGCCATCGTCCCGCCTGGCGCTGCCGGCGCCACCGGCCGTCCCGGCGCGTCCCCGCTGGTGGTGGGCGGGAGCGCTGGTCCTGCTGTTCCTGGCCGGCACGGCCTTCGGCTGGATCCTGACGGGGGGTGGCGACAGCTCCGACGGTCCGCCCTCGACCCAGCCGCCCCCCACCACCCAGGCCAAGGCAGCCGCCCCCGCGCCGCCGGTCACGGTCGTCAAGACCAAGACCAGCGTCCCGGAGGAGTGCGTGGACGCGGCCGAGCTCGCCGACGAGGTCATCTCCCGTCTGAACCGCAACCAACGAGACAACGCCCTGGCTCTGGCGCTGCGTGACTACACCATCGCCAGCCAGGCCTGCCGAAGGGAGGCATCGTCCTGATGCGTCGCCGCAAGCCGCTCGCCATGCTCCTGCTGGTGCTGGCGGCCCTGCTCCTCCTGGTGGTCCCGGCCGCCAGAGCCGCCGAGACCCTGGTCCTGACGTGCACCAAGTGCACCGAGCTGATCCTGACCGGCAAGGGTCTGCCAGCGAACGACCAGGTCCGGGTCTCGGTGGTCGACGTGAAGACCGGCGCCCAGGTGGGAAGCCAGTTCTACGTCGACACCGACGCCAACGGCGCGTTCATCAAGAAGGTCCCCATGGACCTGGGCGAGCACCCGTCGCTCGAGTCGACCGTGTGGAAGCGCGACAGCGGCAACGTGCTGGTGGTCGCCGCCCACAGCCGCTTCACCGCCCCCTGCAAACCGGAGGACACCCTGGCCTTCACCGGCTCGAACACCCCGTTGCTGCTCGGCATGGGGCTGGTGCTGCTGGTGGCCGGCGGGCTCCTGCTCCGCGGCTCGCGCCGGGTCTCCACCCCGGCTCACTAGCCGGCCCATCGACGACCGCGGCCCCGGGGACTCCCGGGGCCGCGGCGCGTCTGGAGGCGGCTACTCGGTGGGCGTGTAGCTGGCCACGTACTCGGTGTCGCGGATCTGGGGGCCGATCTTGGCCGCGCCGCCGGGCGAGCCGAGCGGCTCGTCGCCCTCGGTGAAGAAGGCGGCGTTGGTGGCGGTGAAGTCCTTCCACTGCGCGGGGACGTCGTCCTCGTAGAAGATCGCCTCCACCGGGCAGACCGGCTCGCAGGCGCCGCAGTCCACGCATTCGTCGGGGTGGATGTAGAGCATGCGGTCGCCCTCGTAGATGCAGTCGACCGGACATTCCTCGATGCAGGACCTGTCCTTCACGTCGATGCAGGGCTCGGTGATGACGTAGGTCATCTTCGGGTGGACCCCCTCGTGGGCGTGTACTCCGGTTGCAGGCTCGATCCTACCCGTTCCCGCCGGCCGCCGAGCAGCGGCAGCAGCACCGCGCCGGCGACCACCAGCAGTCCCCCGGCCACCTTGCCCTGGCCGAGCGGGTCGCCGAGCACGGCCACCCCCAGGGCGACGGTGAACACCGGCTCGAACGAGGAGGCGATCGAGGCCCAGGCCGACCCGACCCGGGCCATGCCGGCCAGGAAGGTGGCGATGGCCAGGGCGGTGCCGACCACGGCCATGGCCGCGGCGGCGGCGTACGCCGGCGGGTCGGCGCCGTCCAGGCCCCGGCCGCCGGCCACGACCGCGGCGCAGAGGAACGTGACCGCCGCCCCGGTGGTGACGTAGGCGCTGGCGGCCAGCGGGTCGACCCCGCGCAGCAGGTACTCCCCGACCAGGATGTAGCAGGTGTACCAGCCGGCCGAGGCCAGGCCGAGGGCGACCCCGACGGCGTCCAGCCGCTCCCCGGGCAGCCCGAGGACGAGCACGATCCCGGCCAGGCTGAGGGCCAGCCCGGCCACCGTCGCCCGGTCCAGGCGGGCACGGCCGAGGGCCACCGCCCCGGCCGTGACCAGGGCCGGGTACAGGTACAGGAGCAGCCCGGCGAGGCCGGCCGAGATGCGGGTGAGGGCGTTGAAGAACAGCGTCGCCTGGATGGCGTAGCCGATCCCGCCGAGGCCGAGCAGCCGCCAGGCCACCGGCCAGCCGACCCGGAGGCTGCGCCGGGCGACCAGGGCCAGGCCGACCAGCAGCGGGGCGGCCAGCAGGAAGCGGACGGCCAGGACCCCGACCACCCCCAGCCCGCCCGCATACGCCTGCTTGCCGAACACGGCCAGGCTGCCGAACCCGGCCGCCGAGACCAGGCACAGCCCCAGCCCGACCCGGTCCAGGTTCCCGGCACCGGCGACCGGCCGGGGCGCCGGGCCCGCCGCCCGGCTCACCGGGGCACCCCGTCGGGGTTCCCCGAACCCCTCCGGCTCACGCGGCCAGGCCGGTCAGGAACGCGGCCGGGCCGAGGGGGCGGCCGGTGGCCGCGGCGACCAGGTCGCGCCAGGGCAGGGTGGCGCCGGGGCCGAACACCCGCTCGGCCAGGAACGCGCCGGCGGCCGGCCGGCCGACGAAGCCACCCGCGTGCTCGCGCACGGCCTGGTCGAGCTGGGAGGCGAGCAGCTCGCCGAGCAGGTAGCTCTGGTAGTAGACGGGGGCGACGGCCAGGTGGATCTTGCTCGCCCAGTCGGGGGCGGTGCGGCCCTCGGGGCGGCGCACCCCCTGGAGGGACTCGACCAGGTCCCACCAGGTGCCGGCCAGGTCGCGGCCGGGGTCGGCGTACAGGGCCCGCTCGAAGCTGACCACCACCAGGCACCAGCGGGCGAACACCAGCTGGCCGGTGCGCAGCACCTGGCGGCTGGGCCCGGCCAGGGCGTCGGCCGACGCCTGGTCCGCACCGAGCACGCCACCCAGGAACTCGGGGTCGCGGCGCAGGCGGCCCAGCATCAGGGCCACCGCCTCGGTGACCAGCGGCTGGGGCGGCTTGCGCAGCACCCAGGGCAGGGAGCGGTCGATGTGGTCGTCGTAGACGGCGTGGCCGACCTCGTGCAGGAGCACGTCCAGCCACTCCTCGCCCGGGGCCAGGTTGGCCAGCACCCGGATGTCGCCCTGGCGGTCGACGTCCAGGCAGAAGGCGTGCTGGTCCTTGCCCGGGCGGGGGTGCAGGTCGGAACGGTCCAGCAGGTGCCGGGTCTCCAGCCCCATGCCGTCGTAGGTGCGCACGGTGAGGGCCACGGTGTCGGTCCCGGTCAGCAGCGGGCCCAGGTCGGCCTCGGCCTCGCCGTCGTAGCGCTGGAAGAACAGGTCCCCGTAGTGCCAGGGCCGCAAAGCGTCGGCGGCGACCCCGAAGCGGGCGCCGAGGCGGGCGTCGAGGGAGGCCTTGACGGCCCCGAACGGCTCCCGGGTGGCCGCCTCGACCTCCTGCAGGGTCCGGTCCAGCCAGGCCTCGTCGATGTCGCCGGTAGCCAGCGCGAAGGCGAACCAGTCGCGGTAGCCCCGCCCCCGGGCGATCCGGTTGCGCAGCTCCACCAGGGCGAGCACGTCGTCGGCGACCACGGCCCCGATCTGCTTGCCGGCCTCCCAGGCGGCCCGCCGCTCGGCTGGGTCGCCGGAGGTGGCCAGGACCCGCTCGAGCTCGTTGTTGGGCACCTCCCGGTCCCCC
>DASZON010000087.1:0-2816 GCA_035550755.1 Actinomycetota bacterium
AGCGGGCCCGCCAGGTGGAGCGTGACGCCCTGGCGTCCCTGCGCAGCCCCGAGATCCGGGCCCGCCTGGAGGACCTCGTCGCCGCCTGATGCGCCGGTTCGACATCACCCACGACTACCTCTGCCCGTTCGCCAGGAACGCGGCGGAGGTAGTCGTGCGTACGCTGGAGACCGACAGCTCCCTGGAGGTCGGCTTCCGCGCGTTCTCGCTCTCCCAGGTCCACCTGGAGGAGGACGCGCCGGCGGTCTGGACGCCGGGGGCCGAGGCGGCCTCGGGCGTGCTCGCCCTGCAGTGGGGCCTGGCCGTCCGTGACGAGCTCCCCGAGCGGTTCCCGGCCGTGCACCTGGCCCTGTTCGCCGCCCGCCACGACCAGGGCCTCGACATCAACGACCCCGAGGTCCTGGCCACCGCCGTCGCCTCGGCCGGCGTCGACCCCGACGAGGTGGCCAAGCTGGTCGCCGGCGGCGGGCCGGCCGCCGCCCTGGCCACCGACCACACCTGGGGGGCCGACGGCGCCCGGGTGTTCGGGGTGCCGACCTTCGTCACCGACCGGCGGGCGGTGTTCGTCCGGCTGATGAGCCGCCCCGGCTCCCCCGCCGAGGCCAGGGACACCCTGGGCCGGGTGCTGGGCATCGTCGAGGACTGGCCCGACCTGAACGAGTTCAAGGCGACCGTCATCCCCCGCTGAGCCGGGGGCTGCGGGCCCTCAGCCGCGGACGCGGACCGGCCGCTCCGGTGGGGCGCCCCTGGCCGACCGGAAGGCGGCGGCCACGTGCCCGGCCTGCTCCTCCGACCCCCAGGACATGACGTGCAGGGCGTGGACCCGGTCCAGCCCGGCCAGGGCCATGGCCGTCTCGATGGCCAGGTCGATCCCGCCCCCGGCGGCGATCTGGGCGGCCGCCTTCTCCGGGAGCTGGCTGGGCAGGGTCTGGTTGAGGATGTCGACCATGCGGGCGGTGCGGATCACCGGGACGCTGGCGTGGACCCGGCAGCCGCCCAGCTTGCCCCCCTCGGCCGCCTGGTCCAGGAAGGACGCCAGGCCGGCCGGGTCGAACACCATCTGGGTCTGGACGAAGTCGGCCCCGGCGGCCACCTTGCGCCCGAGCAGGGCCAGCTCGGCCTCGACGTCGGGACGGAACGGGTCGGCCACGCAGCCGAGCGCCAGCTCGGCCGGGGCGGCCCACTCCCTGGCCTCGGCCAGCAGCCGGGTGGTGGTGTAGTCGCGCACCCGGGGCACGTCGGGCACCGGGTCGCCGTACAGGCACAGGATGCCCTCGGAGCCGAGGGCGGCCGCCCCGATGACCTGGGAGCGCAGGGCCAGGCGGTTGCGGTCGCGGCAGGAGACGTGGACGACCGTGGCCACCCCCTGCTCGCGGGCCAGCGCGACCGCGGCCAGCGGCGACATGCGCGGCTTGCCGGCGTGGTTGTCGGTCAGCCCGACCAGGTCGACGTGGCGTGACAGGACGGCGATGCGCTCGCGGACCTGGGTCGCGTCCGGGGTCGCGGGCAGCGAGATCTCGGCCGAGGTGAGGGCGTCCAGGGGCATGGAGGAAGGCTAGCAGCCGCCGCTCATCGGTGCTCGGCCGCGCTGACCACCGCCCTGGCGACCTCGGTGAGGGGCCGGCGCTGGTCGCGGGCCTGGCGGCGCAGCCGCTCGAAGGCCTGTCGGGTGGTGAGCCCGTGGCGGCCCACCAGCACCCCCTTGGCCTGCTCGATCACCACCCGCGAGTCGAGCGCGACCTGGAGCTCGCTCGCCAGCCGGCCGCGCTCGCTGGCCTCCATGGCGTTCAGGATCAGCAGGGCGACCAGATCGGTGAAGGCCACGATGGCCTCGCTCTCGGCGTCGGTCCAGGGATGCGGCCGGCTGTCGAACACCGCCACCACCCCGACCGCCTGGTCGCTGTAGGGGATGGGGCTGGCCAGCACGGCCCGCAGCCCGTGGTCGACCGCGGCCGGGGAGAACGACGGCCACTGGCCGCCGTCGACCAGGTCGCTGGCGGCGACCGGCTCCTTGTCGTCGAAGGCGTCGACGCACGGCCCCTCGCCGTGGGTGGCCTGGAGCTCCTCCAGCGGCTCGGCCAGCTTGTCCGAGGCGGCCAGGTTGCGCAGCACCTGGTCGCGGTCGACCAGCATCAGGGCCGTCCCGTCGACCCCGAACAGCGGGTCCGCGGTCGCCACCACCCGTTCCAGGGCTTCCTCGAGGGTGACCGGACCCTGCCTGAGGTCGGCGAGCTGGTCGAGAGCCTGTTGCAGCTCCGCCCCGGACGTCGTCATGGGCCTCGCCCTCCACGTCCACGGCGCCCGCCGGCGCCGCGTCCTGTCAGTCCGCGCTGATCCCCTCGTCGGAGCGGCGCCGGATGACCCCCTGGTCGTCCGGGTCCCGGGCCGCCGGGTCCTCGACCCGCTCCTCGGACTCCTCCAGCAGCGCCCTGGCCTGGGCCGCCGGGTCCTGGGCGCCGTTGCCGGGCTCGGCGGCCAGCGACCCGGCCCGGCGCTCGACCTGCTCGGGGCTTGGCTCGGGGTCGGGCATCGGCTGGGCTCCTCGTGGTGGCGGGTCGTGGACGCCGGACAGCCTAGCCTCCTCGGCCTCGACCCGCTCGGCCGGGGCACCGAAGTGGAGCAGGGCGCCGCCGAAGGCGACCGAGCAGACCACGAACCAGCCGAAGCCGAGGGCCGCCCCGCCGATCACGTCGGTCAGCCAGTGGACCCCGAGCAGCACCCGGGAGGCGGCCACGGCCACGGTGAGCAGCGCCGCCCCGGCGGCCAGGAGGGCCTTGACCCGCAGCGGCCGGCCCCGCCCCAGCACCAGCGCGACC
>DASZON010000088.1:0-6341 GCA_035550755.1 Actinomycetota bacterium
GGTTGAGGGTCAGGGCGAGCCGGTTGAAGCTGACGGCCGCGGCCGGCCCTCCCGCCTCGGCCAGCTCGGCCAGGAACGCCTCCAGCATGGCCTGGGTGGCGTCGGCGTCCCCGACCGGGCTCTCCTCCAGGCTCAGGGTCCAGGACTTGCCGGTGGCCCGGTACGGCTTCTCGAGCGCGCCCTTGGCGCCCTGGCGGACCTCCTCGGGGACCAGGAAGCCGCTGGCGACCAGGGTCCGGACGTGGTGCAGGACCGTGCCCGGGTCCTTGCCCAGCCACTCGGCCAGCTGCTTGTTGGTCAGCGCCTGGTCCAGGCACAGGCGCAGGATGCGCATGCGCAGCGGGTGGGCCAGCGCCTTGGCCTCGGCGGCGGTGGCCGGCCGCCGCACCACGGTTCGCGTATTCATGGAGACCATTCTATCGATTGACTCTTCCAAATCAATGGGGTAGGTTCAATCCATGACACTGGGCAGGAACCTCAACTTCACCAAGGCCATGGTCGCCTCCGGGTTCGCCAACCTGGCCGACGGCGTCCTCTGGGTCGCCCTGCCCCTGCTGGCCGTGCAGCTCACCCGGTCGCCGATCCTGATCGCCGGGATCACCGTGGCCGCCCGGCTCCCGTGGCTGCTGGCCCCGGTGGCCGGGGCCTTCGCCGACCGCCTGGACCGGCGCCAGTCGATGGTCCGGGTCAACCTGGTCCGGTTCGTGCTGCTCGGCGGCCTGGCCCTCGCCGTGGCGGTCGACCTGGCCACCCTCCCCATGCTGTACCTGGTGGCGGTGCTGCTGGGGGTGGGCGAGACCCTGTTCGACACCTCGGCCCAGTCGCTGCTGCCCGCGGTGGTCGGCCGCGACGAGCTGACCCGGGCCAACAGCCGGCTGTTCGCGGTCGAGCTGGTGGCCAACACCTTCATCGGCCCGCCCCTCGGCGGCCTGCTGGCCGCGGCCGGGCTGGCCCTCGCCCTGGGGGTGCCAGCGGCCGCCTACCTGGTCGGGGCCGGCTGCCTGGCCCTGCTCGTGGGCAGCTTCCGGGCCGCCGGGGCCGGGCCGGCGGGTTCGACCCGGCTCCGGGACGACATCGCCGAGGGGACCCGCTTCGTCTGGCACCATCCGGTCCTGCGGCCGCTGGCCGTCATGCTCGGCCTCCAGAACATGGCCTTCAGCGCCGCCTTCTCGGTGTTCGTGCTGTTCGCGGTCGCTCCCGGGCCGATGGGGCTGTCCGAGGCCGGCTACGGGGTGCTGACCGCCGCCCTCGGGATCGGGTCGCTGCTCGGCAGCTGGCTGTCGGTCCGGGTCGAGCGGGGCCTGGGCCGGGTCCGCACCCTGGTGCTCAGCATCGTCCTCAACGGGGTCAGCCTGATCGTGCCCGTGGTCACCGCCCTGCCGGTCCCGATCGGGGCCTCGATGCTGGCCAGCGGCGCCGGCATCGTGTTCTGGAACGTGGTCACGGTGTCGCTGCGCCAGCGGATCACCCCCGACCGGCTGCTCGGTCGGATGAACGCCAGCTACCGGCTGGTCGGGTGGGGGACCATGCCACTGGGGGCGGCGCTCGGCGGCGTCCTGGCCGAGGCCCTGGGGCTGCGGGGCGCGTTCGTGGTCGCCGCCCTGATCACCTTCACCGTGCTGATCGGGTTCCGCTACGTCACCGAGGAGGCCATCGCCAAGGCCGAGGCGGCCGAGGCGGCCACCGGGTAGGCTGACCGGCGATCGCCATGGAGACCACCGAGCTCTCGATCGACACGGCCGGGCGGCACGTGCTCGACCTCACCGACCGGGCGGCCGCCTTCGCCCGCCAGGCCGGCGGCGACGGGCTGCTCCAGGTGTTCGTGCCCCACGCCACCGCCGGGCTGGCCGTGATGGAGACCGGCTCGGGGTCCGAGGAGGACCTCGAGGAGGCACTCGGCCGCCTCCTGCCCCGCGACGACCGCTGGGCCCACCGCCACGGCGCCCGCGGCCACGGCGCCGACCACCTGCTCCCGGTGTTCGCCGGCCCGTCGCTGACCGTCCCGGTCCAGGCCGGCCGCCTGCTGCTCGGCACCTGGCAGCGCATCTGCCTGGTCGACCTCAACGACGACAACCCGCGGCGGCGGGTGCGGCTCAGCTTCCTGGCCGGTTGAGCAACGCGATCGTCTCGATTTGATCACAGCCCTTGAATTGCGGGATGTGCTCACGCAGGGCGGTCTAGGATGCGCCCCGCGTCACCACGGTCCCACTTCCCCGCACGCAAAGGACCACCATCATGAGTGCCATCGCGCCCGTTGCCTCGCCCTCGCTCGCTCCCAAGGAGCGCCGGCAGCCCCCGGCCCGGGACACCCAGGCGGGCCGTACCGGCCGGCACGAGCCGATCCGCTCCTCGACCTCGCGGATCGCGATGCGCGGGGCCGCGCTCGGGCTGACCATGGCCGCCGGGGTCGCCGCGGGCACCAACTACCTGGAACGGGACCTGGAGCTGGCCCTGCTGGCCGGCGCCCAGGTCGGCTCGATCGCCGCCGGCATGTCGTTCGTCGGCGCCTGGGCCGAGCGCAAGCGCATGACCCGGGTGGCCAGGGCGGCCGCCGAGCTGGCGGTCAAGCTGACCGGCGAGGGCACCCCCGACGACGAGGCCGCTTCGCGGCTGCTGAGCCTGCGGGGCGCCGACCGGGTCGCCCTCGAGCAGGCGGCCCGCCGCGCCGCCGGCACCCCCGACAACGGCCGCGCCCTCGGCCTGCTCGGGCGGGTCGCGGTGCTCCGCGCCCTGCTGTAGCGCCCGCGGGCTAGACTCCCCGGCATGCCCGCCGTGCTGGTCACCCGCGGGGTGCCGGAGCCGGTCCGAGCGCACCTGGCCGGGCGCTGCGCCCTCGAGGTCTGGGACGGCGAGGGGGTCATGCCCCGGGCCGAGCTGCTGGAGCGGGTCGCCGGCAAGGCCGGGCTGCTGGCCATGCTCACCGACCGGGTCGACGGCGAGCTGCTGGCGGCGGCCGGCCCGGACCTGCGGGTGGTGGCCAACTACGCCGTCGGGTACGACAACCTCGACCTGGAGGCGTGCACCGCCCGGGGGGTGCTGGCCACCAACACCCCCGACGTGGTCACCGAGGCCACCGCCGACCTGGCCTGGGCGCTGCTGCTGGCCGCGGCCAGGCGGGTCGCCGAGGGGGACCGGTTCCTGCGGGCCCGGCGCCCCTGGATCTGGGGGCCGGAGTTCTTCCTCGGGTTCGAGGTCCACGGCAAGACCCTTGGCGTGCTCGGGCTGGGCCGCATCGGCCGGGCGGTGGCCAGGCGGGCCGCCGGGTTCGGGATGCCGGTCCTCTACACCGCCCGCCGGCGGCTGCCGCCCGACGAGGAGGACCGCCTCGGAGTGGCCTGGCGGGAGCTGGACGACCTGCTGGAGGAGGCCGACTTCGTCTCCGTCCACACCGGCCTGTCGCCGGCCACCCGGCACCTGATCGGGCCGGCCCAGCTGGCCCGCATGAAGCCGACGGCGGTGCTGGTCAACACCGCCCGGGGCCCGATCGTGGACGAGGCCGCCCTGGCCGCCGCCCTCCGGGCCGGGCGGCCGGGCGCGGCCGGGCTGGACGTGTTCGAGCACGAGCCCGAGGTCCACCCCGACCTGCTCGGGCTGGACAACGTCACCATCGTCCCCCACCTGGGCACCTCCACCGTGGAGACCCGGGTGGCCATGGGCATGGCCGCCGCCGCCAACCTCCTGGCCGCCCTGGAGGGCCGCCGGCCCCCGAACCTGCTCAACCCCGAGGCGCTCGGCTCCGGCTCCTAGGGCGCCAGGTGGCGCTGCTCGCCCACCCGGTAGGCCTCGGCCAGCCAGCCGGCGACCTCCTCGTCCACCTCGTCCAGACGCTCCAGACGGAACTGGTGGAGGTGGTTGCGGGGCGAGAACGTCTCCACTCTCCGGAACCGGGGGCTCTCCAGGCGCCGGGCCAGGACGACGTGCCCGTCGACCCGGTGACGCCGCAGGGTGAAGGCGGCGAAGCTCATCCGCACCTGGAAGGCGATGCGGGTCCTCTCGGGCAGCACGGTCACCGGGCCGTTGCCCTCGGCCAGCTCCAGCAGCCGCCGGAAGATGGCCACCACCTCGGGGTCCTTCCCCTCCAGGTGGTGGTCGAGCTCCACGGTGGCGGCGCAGGCGTGGGACTGGTTGCGGTTGGCGAACGACCGCCCGCACCGCGGGCAGGTCCACATCGGCCCCAGGTCCATCAGTGGGTAGCATCCATCATGGCGACGAGCGAGGAGCGAAATATGACCAAGCTGTGGCAGGGGGAGACCGAGAAGGCGATCGAGAGCTTCCCCATCTCGGGGGAGCGGGTGCCGTCCGAGGTGGTGCGGATGCTGGCCCGGATCAAGGCCGAGGCGGCCCGGGTCAACGCCCACCTGGGGCTGCTGGACGCCGACCGGGCCGAGCGGATCGCGGCCGCGGCCGAGGCGGTGGTGGCCGGCGAGCACGCCGACCAGTTCCCGATCGACGTGTTCCAGACCGGCTCCGGCACCAACACCAACACCAACGTCAACGAGGTCCTCTCGACCCTGGCCGGCGAGGGCGTCCACCCCAACGACCACGTCAACATGGGCCAGTCCTCCAACGACACCTTCCCCAGCGCCGTGCACCTGGCCGCCCTGGACGCGGCCAGCAACGACCTGCTGCCGGCCCTGGACGCCCTGGCCGGGTCGCTGGCGGCCAAGTCGGAGGAGCTGCGCGACGCCGTCAAGACGGGACGGACCCACCTGATGGACGCCGTCCCGGTCACCCTCGGCCAGGAGTTCGCCGGCTACGCCGCCCAGGTCCGCGAGGGGGCGGCCCGGGTCGAGGCCGCCCTGGTCCGGGTGCGCAAGCTGCCCCTGGGCGGCACCGCCGTCGGCACCGGCCTCAACGCCCACCCCGAATTCGCGGCCCGGGTGCGCGAGCGGGTGGCCGCCGCCACCGGCCTGGAGCTGTCGCCCCCGGCCCACCCGTTCGAGGCCCAGGGGGCCCGCGACGCCCTGGTCGAGCTGTCCGGGGCCCTCAAGGTCGTGGCCGTCAGCTGCACCAAGATCGCCAACGACATCCGCTGGATGGGCTCGGGCCCCCGGGCCGGGCTGTCCGAGCTGTTCCTGCCCGAGCTGCTGAAGGGCTCCTCGATCATGCCCGGCAAGGTCAACCCGGTCATGGCCGAGGTCCTCACCCAGGTGTCGGCCCAGGTCATCGGCAACGACGCCGCCATCACGGTCGGCGGCCTGTCGGGCGCCTTCGAGCTCAACGTCTACATCCCGCTGATGGCCCGCAACCTGCTCCAGTCGATCACCTACCTGGCCGCCGCCTGCCGGGCCTTCGCCGCCCGCTGCGTCGACGGCATCACCGCCAACGCCGAGCGCGCCCAGTCCCTCGCCGAGAGCACCCTGGTCCTGGTCACCGCCCTCAACCCGGTGGTCGGCTACGACGAGGCGGCCGCCATCTCCAAGGAGGCCGCGGCCAGCGGCCGCTCCCTCCGCGAGGTCGCCCTCGACCACGGGGTCGCCGCCGAGGTCCTCGACAAGGCCCTCGACCTGCGCACCGTCGCCCGTGGCAACGGCAACGCCGGCTAGAGCCCGGGGAGGCGGACGCCGAATCCCTTGACGGCGAGCTTGAGCACGACCTGGCCGGGGGCCATGAGGTCGGCGACGCGGGCGGCGGCGAGGCGTTCGAGGTCGGCCAGGCGGTCGGCGTAGGCGTGGGGGCCGGCGCGGCGGGCGGCGTCGAGGAGGCGGGCGTTGGCCCAGACCTTGGCCCTGGACTCGCGCAGGAATCGCTTGGTGGCCAGGCGGTTGAGGGGCTGGAGGAGGCGGTCGAGGCCGCTGCGGGGGCCGCTCAGGGCCTCCAGCTCGGTGTCCTCGGCACCGACGCGGGCGACCAGGACCTGGTCGATCTGCTCGTGGTCGGCGTGGCGGTCGGCCAGCAGGTCGGGGTCGTCGAAGTCGCGGGAGGGGATGACGGCCAGCAGCGACTGGGCCAGGTCGTAGTTGATGTGGGCGTTCATGCCCAGCAGGACGTGGCGCAGGGGCGGCAGTCCGTCGCGGTCGCCGGCCCCGAACGCGACCGCCCAGGGCTCGGGCGGGCGCCGGCCGGCCTGGGCGTCCTCCACGGCGTCCAGGTACAGGTCGGCGAAGGCGACGTCCCAGCGCTCGACCCACGCCGGGTCGCGGAACCCGCCCCGCTCCAGCTCCTCGGCCACCGCCCTGGTGGTGCGCAGGTAGGTGGCCAGGAAGAAGCGGGCCGGGTCGCCGCGCGCCTCCAGCGGCTCCAGCAGCCCCTCCATGCGGTGCACCAGCGCGCCGATGCCGGCCGAGCGCTCCATGGCGGCAAGCCTGCCAGCGGCCCCGGCCCGCGTCCAGCATGCCGGG
>DASZON010000089.1:0-1908 GCA_035550755.1 Actinomycetota bacterium
TCCTGGGCGAGGGCCACCTCGTAGTCGGCGAACCGCTCCCGGTCGCCGGGGGACAGCTCGTAGACGTACACGTTGGGCACGTACACCCGGTTGACCCCGACCGTGCGCCCGTCCTCAACTTCCCGGACGAGGCGCTTGCCCAGCTCCACCGGCTGGACGCCGGAGCGGAAGGCGCGCGCGAACAGCCCTTCCACCGCGCCCTCGAGGCGCCGCTCGAAGTCCCGCAAGATCCCCATCGGTCGAGCCCTCAGGCACTCCTTTGCGTTGTCTGCACACCGGCTCGCGGCAGTGTACCCACTCTAGTCGGTGACCAGCGGGTTCACGGGCCGGGCCGGTCACAGCCGTGCTACAATCCCCGCTCGATTCCCCTGGGCGAGTGGCGGAATTGGCAGACGCGCAGGATTCAGGTTCCTGTGTCCGCAAGGACGTGGGGGTTCAAGTCCCCCTTCGCCCACAACCCACATGACCGGCCCCGAGACCCCCGACCCGCTCGTGCTGCGCGCCCCGCGCCTGCTCGACGGCACCGGCGCTCCGCCCGTCGACGACGCCGCCCTGGTGCTGGCCGGCGGCCGGGTCGCCTACGCCGGGCCGGCGGGCGGCCTCCCCGACGGGAGCGACCGGATCGAGGCGCTCGACTTCCCCGGCGCGACCCTCCTCCCCGGGCTGATCGACGCCCACGTCCACCTGGTGGCCAGCGGCGGGCCCGACCTGGCGGCCGACGTGCCCAGGACCGAGGCCGAGCGGATGCTGGCCGCGGTGGTCAACGCCCGCCGGCAGCTCGAGGCCGGGGTCACCCTGGTCCGGGACCTGGGCAGCCCCGGAGCCGAGGCGGTGCTGGTCGGGCGGGCGGTGGAGTCGGGGACCATCCCCGGCCCGCGGGTGGTGGCGTCCGGGCCGGCGGTGACCATGACCGGCGGGCACATCCCCTATCTGGGTCGGGTCACCGACGGGGTCGAGGCCATGCGGGCGGCCGTCCGGGCCAACCTGGCCCTCGGGGCCCGTTGCATCAAGGTGGTGGCCACCGGCGGGGTCCTGACCCAGGGGGTCGACCCCCGCGAGCCCGCCTACACCCAGGCCGAGCTGGACGCCCTGGTCGACGAGGCCCACCGCCTGGGGCTGACCGTGGCCGCCCACGCCATCGGTGGGGGCGGGGTGGTGGCGGCCCTGCGGGCCGGGGTCGACTCGATCGAGCACGGCATGTTCCTGGACGAGCGGGCCAT
Organism: Actinomycetota bacterium; assembly: GCA_035550755.1. Classification (GTDB taxonomy): domain Bacteria; phylum Actinomycetota; class CALGFH01; order CALGFH01; family CALGFH01; genus CALGFH01. Next base: position 1,221 of record DASZON010000089.1, read on the forward strand.
CGAGCTGTTCCTGGAGACCGGGGCCCGCCTCTCGGCCACCTTCCTCGCCCCCCACGGCATCCTCAGCGGCCCCAGCGTCCCCGCCTGGATCAAGGACCGGGCCCGCCCGGCCGGCGCGGCCCAGACCCGGTCGTTCCGGGCCGCGGTCGCCGCCGGCGTCCCGGCCGTGGCCGGCACCGACGCCGGCACCCCCGACAACCCCCACGGCGGCGTGGCCCGCGAGGTCGCCTTCATGGCCGAGGCCGGCCTGGACGTCCTGCTGGCCGTCAAGGCCGCCACCGGCGAGGCCGCCGACCTGCTCGGGGTCGACGACCGCGGGGTCCTGCGCAAGGGCGCGGCCGCCGACGTCCTGGTCGCCGCCGGCGACGTCGCCGCCGACCTCACCGCCCTCCAGCACCCCCTGGCGGTGTTCCAGGACGGCCACCGCGTGGTCTAGGCTGGCTGGACACGGTGTCTGCAGCGGAGGTGGTGCCCAGATGACCGTCGTGCAGCTTCCCGAGGAGCTGGTCGCGCTGCGGGAGGCGATCCGGACCTTCATCCAGCGGGAGATCGCCCCCAAGGAAGCCCAGTACGCCCAGGAGATCACCGAGACCGGGACCTTCGCCGCCCTCGAGGAGGAGAAGCGGGCCCTGCGCAAGCGCTCGGCCGCCGAGGGGTGGTACTCGCTGTTCATGCCCGAGGAGGCCGG
>DASZON010000090.1:0-6038 GCA_035550755.1 Actinomycetota bacterium
GTCCGCTTGGGTTGCCTGTGTCCGGATCGCATGTTTGCATCCTGGCTTGGACGGGATAGCGGACAGGGAATCCGGGGAAAGGACAACCCATGGACACAGGCCTCCTCGTCGCCATCCTCGTGGTGATCGTGCTGCTGGCCCTGCTGGCGTTCTTCGCCGGCCGCCAGCGCCGCAGCCGCCAGCTCCAGGACAAGTTCGGCCCCGAGTACGACCGCACCGTGGAGCAGGCCGGCGACCGCCGGGCCGCCGAGGCCGAGCTCCTGGACCGGACCGAGCGCCGCGAGCAGCTCGACATCGTCTCCCTCGACCCCGAGGCCCGCACCCGCTACCTCGAGGCCTGGCACAATACCCAGGCCCAGTTCGTCGACGAGCCGGTCGAGGCCACCCGTGAGGCCGACCGGCTGATCACCTCGGTGATGCGCGACCGTGGCTACCCGGTCGACGACTTCGACCAGCGGGCCGCCGACATCTCGGTCGACCACCCCCAGGTGGTGGACGACTACCGGGCCGCCCACGCCATCGCCGCCCGCAACGACCGCTCCGAGGCCAGCACCGAGGACCTGCGCCAGGCCCTGGTCCACTACCGGTCGCTGTTCGAGGAGCTGCTGGAGGACCGCCACACCGACCGGTCGACGACCGAGGAGGCACGATGACGGAACGCTACGGGTCCGGCTCCGGCGACGAGGGCCACCGGCCGTCGGGTCGCGGGGCGGTCGCCGAACGGCTGGCCAGGCAGTCCGACGAGGTCCGCGAGATCGACCTGACCGACGAGGCGACGGCCCGGGCCGCCGCCGACGACACCGACGGCGCGCCGGGCACCACCGACAGCGACCAGGCCGCCCGGACGTCGTCGGGCGCCTTCGAGCCCGCCTCGCCAGTCGCCCCGGCGGCCGATCCGCCGGCCGAGGACACCCGAGCGGACTCGTCCTCCATCTTCGACGTCGACGAGCGCGACAAGCACGAGGAGGAGCACCCGACCGGCTACGAGCCGCCGGTGGCCGACACCGAGCCTTCGGAGCCCGAGGAGCCCGGGCCCGAGTCGACGGAGATCACCCCGACCCCGGTCCCGGCCGCCGAACCCGCGGCCGGCGCCCCGGTGCCCGAGGGCCTGCCCGAGCCGCCGTCCGCGGCGGCCACGGACACGGCCGGGACCCCGGCGGCCGAGGCGACCCCGGCGGCCGAGGCGACCCCGGCGGCCGCGGCGACCCCGGAGTCGCCGCTGGCGTCGCTGGACGCGGCCGCGGTCCGGACCCGGTTCATCGACATCCAGGCCGGGTTCGTGGACGAGCCCCGCCAGGCGGTCGAGGAGGCCGGCCGCTTCGTCGACGATCTCGTCCAGCAGGTCACGGACGCCCTGCGCCAGCAGCGCGGCCAGCTCGCCGGCGCCGAGGGCTCCACTGAGGACCTGCGGCTGGCCCTGCGGGCCTACCGCCAGTTCGTCGACCGCCTGCTGGGCCTGGCCAGCTGACCCAGCCCCGCAGCCTCGGGGTCGAGGAGGAGTACCAGCTCGTCGACCCGACGACCCGGGAGCTGCGCCCGGTCGCCGGCCGGGTCCTGCTCGCCGTCCGCCCCGAGCTGGGCGACCGCGTCCAGCCCGAGCTCTACCGCTCAATGGTCGAGACCAACACCCCGGTCTGTACCACCCTGGCCGAGGTCCGCGACGCCCTGCGCCGGTCGAGGCGGACCCTGGTCGAGGCGGCCCGGCGCGAGGGCCTGCGGATCGCCGCCGCCGGCACCCACCCGTTCTCCAACTGGGCCGACCAGGAGGTCACCCCCAAGACCCGCTACCGCAACCTGGCCGAGGACTACCGCCAGATCTTCCGCGAGGAGGTCGTCTTCGGCTGCCACGTCCACGTCGGGTTCGACGACCGCGAGGCGGCCATCCAGGCCATGAACCGGGCCCGCCCCTGGCTGCCGGTGCTGCTCGCCCTGACGGCGAACTCGCCGTTCTGGCTGGGCGCCGACACCGGCTACGCCAGCTTCCGCACCGAGATCTGGAACCGCTGGCCGACGGCCGGCATGCCGCAGGCGTTCGAGTCCCGGGCCGAGTACGACCGGCTGGTCGAGACCCTGGTGGCCACCGGCAGCATGCGCGAGCCGACCAAGCTCTACTGGGACGTGCGCCCCTCGGCCCGGCAGGAGACCCTCGAGTTCCGGGTCGCCGACTCGGTGTCGCGGGTCGACGAGGCGGTCATGGTCGCCGGGCTGGTCCGGGCCCTTGCCGAGATCTCCCATGCCGCCGCCGTCCGGGACGACCCCGACCCTCGGCCCCGTCCTGAGCTGCTGCGGGCGGCCAAGTGGCGGGCCGCCCGCGGCGGCCTGGAGGCCGACCTGGTCGACGTGCTCGCCGGCCGGTCCCGGCCCGCCGCCGAGCTTGTCGAGGCGTTCCTGGCCGAGGTCCGGCCCGCCCTGGAGGAGGCCGGCGACCTCGAGGAGGTCACCGAGCTGGTGCGGGCGACCCTGGCCGGCGGCAACGGTGCGGCCCGCCAGCGCGAGGCGTTCCTGCGGACCGGCCGTCTCGAGGACGTCGTGGATCTGGTGGTCGAGGCGACCGCCCGCTAAGGTAGCCGCGGGCCTTCGACGGAGGCGCCCAGGGGAGCCCGGCGGACCGGGCTGAGAGGCCGGCTGGAGTGGCCGGCGACCCTTCGAACCTGATCCGGTTAGTACCGGCGAAGGGAGCGCGGGATGGCAGCTCGCCACCGGTCCTTCTCCGTCCACCAGCCACCGGAGTGGGGCATCGAGCCGGTCCCGCCCGACCAGCGGCAGCTCGGCTTCCTCGACCAGGCCGTCCTCTGGGGCAACCTCGGCGTCAGCCTGCTCGTGCTGGTCGCCGGGGCCCTGCTCGTGCCCGCGCTCGGGTTGTGGCCGGCCATGGGCGCGACCGTGGTCGGGGCCGTGGTCGGCAACGCCCTGCTCGGGCTGGCCGCTGTCCCGGCCGCCGCCACCGGGGTGCCGGCCATGGTCCTGTACCGGGCCCCCCTCGGGGTGCGCGGCTCCCTGCTCCCCACCGCCTGCAACGTCGTCCAGAACCTCGGCTGGGCCACCTTCGAGCTGTTCGTGATCGCCACCGCCGCCACCGCCATCTCCGAGCGGGTGTTCGGCGCCGGCGGCCGCCCCCTGTGGGTGCTGGCCTTCGGGGCCGTGTCCACCGCCATGGCCGTGGCCGGCCCCCTGACCGTGCTGCGGCGCTGGCTCCAGCGCTTCGCCGTCTGGGCCGTGCTCGCCTCCACCGCCTACCTCACCTGGTACGCCCTGACCCGCTTCGACCTCGGCGCCATCGCCGGCCGGCCCGGCCAGGGCGGGCTGTCGTTCTGGGCCGGGGTCGACCTGGCCGTGGCCCTGCCCGTCTCCTGGGTGCCGCTGGTCGCCGACTACGCCCGCTTCGGCCGCTCGGCCGCCTCGACCTTCTGGGGCACGGCCGTCGGCTACCTGCTCGCCCAGGTCTGGTTCTTCGCCCTGGGGGTGCTGTTCCTGCTCTCCATCGGCCAGGGCGACGTGATCGCGGCCCTGCTGGCGGTGCCGGTGGGGCTGGTGGCCATGGCCGTGCTGGTGGTCGACGAGACCGACGAGGTGTTCGCCAACCTCTACTCGGCCGGGGTCAGCCTCAAGAACGCCGCCCCGGGCCTGCCCGGGCGCCGGGTCGCCCTGGCCCTGGGGGCGGTCGCCACCCTGCTGGCCGTCCTCGTCGACGACCTGGCCCGCTACGAGAACTTCCTCTTCCTGCTGGGGGCCCTGTTCGTCCCCCTGTTCGGGGTCCTGGCCGCCGACTGGTACGTGCTCGCCCGCCGCCGTTACGACGTCGCCGCCATGTACCGGCCCGACGGCCCCTACCGGGGGGTGCGCTGGCCGGCGGTGGCCGTGTGGCTGCTCGGGTTCCTGGTCTACAACTGGATCAACCCGGGGACCGTGACCGCCTGGGTGTCGCTGGTCGAGGAGCTGTTCGCCGGGCTGCTGCACCTGCCGTTCCCGCTCTCGGCGCGGTTCGGGTGGCTGGGCGCGTCGATCCCGTCCTTCGCCGTCGCCTTCCTGGCTATGCTTGCCGTGGGTCGCCGCCCCAGAGGAGGGGTTCGATGACGACGGCCACCTTCACCGGCATGCCGGACGAGGGCCTGGCGTTCCTGGAGGACCTGGAGGAACGGAACACCAAGGCGTTCTTCGACGCCAACAAGGCGCTGTTCACCGCCCAGGTCCAGGCGCCGTTCGCCGCCCTGGTCGAGGCGGCTGCGGCCCGGCTGGGCCGCACCGTCGCTGGCCTCGGCCGGCCCAAGGTGTTCCGGATCTACCGCGACCTGCGTTTCTCCAAGGACAAGACGCCCTACAAGACCTCGATGAGCGCCTCGGTGCCGTCACGGGCGCCCGGCGACGGCGACGGCCCCGGGGTCCCCACCGGCTTCTACGTCAACGTCGGCCCGGCCGGCCTGTACGTCGCCTCCGGCCTCTACCACCCGGCCCGCGAGGAGCTGGGGCGCGTCCGGGCCGCCATCGCCGACCCGGCCACCGGCCCCGAGCTCGAGGCCATCCTGGCCAGGGCGGCCCGCCGCCACCTCGACCCCTGGCTCGACCCCCTGCAGCGCATGCCGAGGGACTGGCCGCCCGACCACCCCCGGGCCGGCCTCCTCAAGGCCCGCTCCCTGGTCCTCAACCGCCAGCACGAGCGCGCCCCCTGGCTCAGCACGGCCGAGCTGCTCGACCACCTCGTGGCCGACTGGAAGGCGATGATCCCCTTCAACCACTGGCTGGAACGGGTCCCCTAGGCGAGCCGGGGGCCGACGAACACCACCAGCACCGCCGGTTCGGGGCCGAGGTTCTTGAGCGCGTGCTTGGCGCCGGCGGGGACCAGCACCGCCTCGTACTGGGCCGCCTCGGCGCTGTCGTCCTCGACCCGGACGAGCACCCGGCCGGCCAGCACCACCAGCACCTTGTCGGCGCCTTCGAGGACGTGCAGGAACTGCTCCTGCCCGGGGTCGAGGCAGTACAGGTCGGTCAGGGTGCGGTCGGTCTCGAACACCCGGTGCTTGGCCATGCGCCGCTCGTCGAAGGCGATCAGCTCGGCCAGCCTGGTGCGCTCCATGAGGCTGCTAGCCTAGCCTCTCGCTGCTCCCTGCACCGACGGAGGTCCAGAGCTCCATGAAGGTCACCCTCGCCAAGGCCGACGCGGTCACCGCCAAGGCAGACGTGCTCGCCGTGCCGGTCTTCGCCGGGCCGGAGCTGGGCCCGGGCGCCGAGGAGGCGGTGGCCGCCCTCGGGGTGCCGGTGGCGCCGCTGCTGGAGGCGCGCGGCTTCACCGGCAAGGCCGGCGAGGCGGCCGCCCTGCCGACCCTGGGCCGGCTGCCGGCCACCGTGCTCCTGCTGGTCGGGGTGGGGGAGCGGGACAAGGTCGACGCCGAGGTCCTCCGCCGGGCCGCGGCCGCGGTGGTCCGCCAGGGCCGCGGCGCTCGCAAGGCCGTCACCACCCTGGCCCAGGCCCTGCCCGCCTACCCCGAGGCGGCCGTGCAGGCCGTGACCGAGGGCGCCCTGCTGGCCGCCTACCGGTTCGACAAGTACAAGCACGCCAAGGCCGGGTCCAACGGCCACCCCCGGCCGGCCGAGCTGGCCGCCCTGGCCCTGGTCCCGGCGGCGGGCCCGGGCGGGTCCCGGGGATCCGGGGGCCGCAACGCCCTCAACGCGGCCCTGGCCGCCGGGCAGGTCCGTGCCGCCGCCACCAACCTGGCCAGGGACCTCTCCAACGAGCCGGCCAACGCCCTGCACCCGGCCGACCTGGCCACCGCGGCCCGCCGGCTGCTCGACGGCAAGGGCGTCGCCGTCAAGGTCAAGGACGAGAAGGCGCTGGCCAAGGAGGGCTTCGGCGGCATCATCGGGGTCGGCCAGGGGGCCGAGCACCCGCCGCGCCTGATCGAGCTGCGCTACCAGCCCAAGGGCGCCACCGGCGAGGTCGTCCTGGTCGGCAAGGGCATCACCTTCGACTCGGGCGGGCTGTCGCTCAAGCCGGCCGACTCGATGAAGACCATGAAGACCGACATGTCGGGGGCGGCGGCCGT